>CADBOG010000060.1 GCA_902796265.1 uncultured Bacteroidota bacterium | reverse complement strand
GGCGTTATGATCGGCTTCTAAGACGTAACGGCAACGACCGTCACACACAATCACAAGCGGCACACTCTGCACCAGAGCGTGCCGCTTTTTCAACACGAATTTCGCGAATAGTAAAAACCACAGACTAAACAAATTAAACAAATGATTTTTACTTTTAAACTACGGATTATCTGATTATGCGGATTATCTCCTTTGTTCAATTTGCTGATTATATGCGAATTTCACAAATAATAAAAATGTCGTAAATATTTTCTTCGTTCTTTTAATGACTGGTTCGGTTAGAAACCTATCTTTGATGTGCACGTTGCCTTGAGCCGCTCGTTGTCGCAATGGCTGATGAGCATCGTGAGCACGTCGTCGCTGTGGCCGTGAAGAATTGTGTCGATGGTATAATGACGGGCGATGTTTTCTATCTGGCCGCCGCTGAAATCGTATTTCGATGCCAGCGTGTCGACATGCTGCTGGCTGAGGTCGGGAATCATCGCATGCCAGATTTGCGCACGGGCTTCCTGGGTAGGTTTTTCGAATTTGATTTTATAGAGGAAGCGGCGTTCAAAGGCGGTGTCGAGGTTCTCGGTGAGGTTGGTGGTGGCAATCATGATGCCGTCGAGTTGCTCCATCTCCTGCAGGATAATGTTTTGGATGGAGTTCTCCATCTTGTCGACAGCACTTTGAGCCCCCTGCTTGCGGATGCCGATGATGGCGTCGGCCTCGTTGAAAAGCAGGATAGGAGTAAGTTTGGCACGCTTCACTTGCTCACGATAGCGGTCGAACAGGGCCTTGATGTTCTTTTCTGAGTCGCCCACCCATTTGCTCTTGATCTGTGGCACGTCCACCACCATGATGTCGCGCCCTGTGAGGCGAGCCAGTTGGTAAGCCGTCTCGGTTTTGCCGGTGCCCGGCCCGCCATGGAACAGGCACGCAAACCCCGTTCGGAATCCTGTTTGCTGCATCCGCTCGTGAATCTCGTTGTATTTCTCCGGCATGAGGAACGACAGCAGTTCGTCCACCTGCCGCTGGTTCTCCTCAACATAGAACATTTTTTTCTCGGTCAGGTCGCGAGCCTTGATTACGTCGGACAATTTCTCTTCTGTAGCATTCAATTTCATCTCGGCCAGCAAGGTGCGCTTAGCCTCTTCCGTGAGTTTGTAGCGTGAGGTGTCGGCAATGCCGTCATCGCAGCGATGCTCAATCAGTTTTTTACGCATCAATTTGTGTTCGCCGCTGCGCAAGCGGGCTTTGCCCTTGTTGAAGTCGGCCTTTGAATGAAACAGGTTTTCCAGTTGGCCAAAGCGGATGTCGTTATCATCATTGTTCACCAAACAGTGGCAGAAGAAAGTCACCATTGTCTCCTCATCATCTGAGAGATGGTAGTCGCGCAACTTGCGCACAAAAGTTATTTGCTTGTTGTCTTCGAACAGTTTCTGCACCTCCTCATTCAGTTCACACAGTGAAATGGCATCATCGTTCAGGTCATCAAACCACTGATAGAGCAATTCAAACATTTCGGCACAATCGAGCCCCGTGCGCTGAGGCAACTCGTACACCTCGTTGTGTTTCAGGCAGCGAATGACCGCCGAGGGGATGTCGAAGTCGTCCTCGTCCTTAACATCGCGATATTTCAACAACCGGCGGCGAACCAACGCGTCGATATCATTGGCAAAGCCCAATGCACAAATCTTCTTTATGCCCAGGTGATACGAGATGTCGCTATAGTCAACGCGATGAGGTCCTTTCTCCATGCAGATGCAGAACAGCACGGCCTGCTGCTCGGTGATGCCATAACTATTTGCCAACAGTTGAATTTCAGTCTTGGCTTTTTTCATAAACTCGCTGCTCATCTTCGAGCCTTCTGACAGTTCAACCACGCGTCCGATGGCTTGGAGCAGCGTCATTTCGGTTTTCTTGCTTTTCATTGTTCTTGACATAATCGTTAATGTGTTAGGCGGCAAGAGCCATAGACTCAATGCGCTTGGTTAGATGAAAATGTTTGGTCATTTTGCTGATAAGAGAGGTGGTCTCGGTATCAGTAAGATTGTAGATAGCGAGGGTATATATCCCATTGTCGGCCGACGCAATGAACAATACCCTTTTGTTGCCGAGGTACTTCCGAATCTTTGTGAAGCAGTTCTTAGAACTGGTGCGAATTGTTGTTACCATAATCTCAATATTAAATTTTCGTTTGCACGATATATATAGAAAACTGCATCAAAAAATTTAATAAAAGCGCCAACTTTTTTTTCACCAGCCCATCGTCACACACCGCAACCGCCTCAACTTATGGGGATTGAGACAGTTGCTCGGATGCTTCGAGGTCACTCGCCTTGCCCAGATCTACGTTACACCTATACTTATATGTTGAGTAAGTCGAAGAGGAGCCATTCGAGGAGTTTCAGCAGTAGCCAGCCGATGGCGGCAATGGCGAGCACAGCCAGTCCGCCTACAACAAGACTGACCACCAAGCCTACTAAGAATCCGCTTATTATCGTGAACATCACATATACGCCAAAAATTACCACGACCCGGGAAAGTCATCTCCCATTCTCACTCCCATTGGTACACCATGGATTGTTTTGCGCCTCTCGATTTGGCACGCATTGATGCACAGCACTTCGAGCATGCGGTGAAGGGCATCCATGGTATCGGTTTTCTCGGCTATGCTTTTCCACTCGGCAAGGAAGAGTTTCAATGCCCGGTCGGCGGCATCAAGTTTGTCATCAAGTCC
>CADBOG010000059.1 GCA_902796265.1 uncultured Bacteroidota bacterium | reverse complement strand
GTCAACCGTCTGCGTGGCAGCTTGAAGATTGCTGCTGTCAAGGCTCCTGGCTTTGGCGACAGAAGAAAAGAGATGCTCGAAGACATCGCTATCCTTACCGGTGGTACTGTCATCAGCGAGGAGAAGGGTTACAAGCTTGAGGATGCCGACCTGAGCATGCTCGGCCAGAGCGAGAAAATCAGTATCGACAAGGACAACACCACTATTGTTAGCGGTAAGGGTGACAGCGAGATAATCAAGGCTCGCGTCGGTCAGATTAAGGCTCAAATTGAGAAGACCACCAGCGACTACGATCGCGAGAAGCTGCAGGAACGTCTTGCCAAATTGGCAGGTGGCGTGGCAGTCATCTATGTTGGCGCAGCCTCTGAGGTTGAGATGAAGGAGAAGAAAGACCGCTTCGACGATGCTCTGCACGCAACCCGCGCAGCTGTCGAAGAGGGTATCATCCCTGGTGGTGGCACCGCACTTATCCGCGCAGCACAGTGCCTCAACAATGTAAAGCCTGAGAACGAGGATGAGAAACTCGGTATCGAGATTATCCGCCGCGCTGTCGAGGAGCCTCTCCGCATGATTGTCGAGAACGCAGGTCTTGAAGGTAGCGTCGTCGTCAACGAGGTGAAGAATGGCAAGGGCGACTATGGCTACAATGCCCGCACCGAGAAATACGAGAACCTCTTCCAGAGTGGTGTCATCGACCCCGCCAAGGTTTGCCGTGTTGCCCTGGAGAACGCCGCTTCTATCGCCGGCATGTTGCTGACCACCGAGTGCGTCCTCTGCGACATCAAGGAACCCGAACCCCCAATGCCCGCCGGCAATCCCGGCATGGGCGGCATGGGCGGAATGTACTAAGCCGCAAGGATTAGTACAACCTCCCATCCGTCAGGCATGGGCGGAATGTACTAAGCCGATAGTAAGTAACAATAAAGGGTGCCCATTCGGACACCCTTTATTTGTTTATCAAATTCCTAGTCAAGACTGCGATTATTCCTGTACTTTGGTGAATACAAGCTTGTCTGTACCAAACATTTCTTCCATTTCCGCGTCGTTGAAATACATGGTGATGGTTTGTTCCTCGGGATTGTAAGTTAATTCATCGGTGTAAGTCTCTGTCTCATGCGTTTCGGGGTCTTCATATTCGTATGTGATAGAGATAATGTTGTCTTTTACGGTGTAGGTAAATAAATACGTTACGTCTTGGTGTTGGGAGGCACTTGGCATTGCCGGTACTTCGATATTGATTAACATATAAAACTCACCGTTAGTGGCATCCTGGAAGTCGAGCGAGGCATCAAGGTCGAGATTCATGGTAACACCTTGCATGGTCATGGTGCTTTGCAAAGAACTTGTCCAAGATGTGTTGTCAAGCTTAAGGGTCTCTACTTGTGGCTCTTCACCACCTGGGTTCTGATTGGTGGGGGGTGTGACTGGATCTTTCTTGCATGATGAAAGACTGAAGGTTAGGAGGCATGCCATCACAATGGCAAAAAAGCTAAATGTTTTTTTCATGTTTTTGGGTGTGTTAGGGTTGATAAGTTGAAAGATTGTGGGTGGATAAATTGACAGGTTGAAAAGATGATGTATAATCTGTGTTGTCGGGGTTATCTGCGGTTGTTGTCAGTAAGACGGATTATTAACCGATAAGGCTAGAAATCTTGCCGTAGACAAAATCCCACTTCAGGTAAACAGCAGCGGCTAGGCCAAGCAGTATGACGAGGATGATGACCCATATCCACCAGCGGCGTTTCTTGTGTGGGAGGGTAGTCTCGAGTTCATCGTTGGGGTTTTCGCCAATGATTTCCTCACTATCGTTATTGGCATTGGCATTGACAGCGGCAGCAATAGAATCGGCACGGTCGAGGACAGCATCCGAAGGCTGCAGAGGCTCTGGCTCAATAAGAGGTTCAGGCTCAACGATAGGCTCGGGTTCAACGATAGGCTCGGGTTCTGGAGCCGGCTCATGGTTGACAACTGGAGTGCTTTGAATAGGAGGTGTTTCAGGCTGAAGTTTTTCGCCGTTGAAGAAAGCCTCCATCAATTTGCGCGACCGCGGGTCGCTGATGGTTTTTGTGACGCGGTTGTTGGACGACAGGTTGGAGGCATGCCCACAGAAGGGGCATGCCTTTTCGCTGTCATAAAATGGACGACCGCAATTGTTGCATTTAATGAGGTTCATTATTTCAGAATTATCAATTAACTAATACCGATTATTTCAAATACTTATCAAACCAGTCGATGAAGTTGCGATGCCAGAGGAGGCTGTTTTGAGGACGCAGTACCCAATGGGTCTCATCGGGGAAATAGAGATAGCGGGCATCGAGGCCACGGATTTTGGCGGCATTGTAGGCTGCCATACCTTGGCTGGCAACGATGCGGAAGTCGAACTCGCTGTGGACAACGCAGATAGGCGTATTCCATTTGTCGACAAAGAGGTGAGGAGAGTTGCCGTAGCTCTTCTTGGTCTGTGGGGTGTTAGCCCAGTAGGGACCACCAAGGTCCCAGTTGGTGAACCAAAGCTCCTCGGTCTCGAGGCATTGCTGCTCAAAGTTGAACATGCCGTTGTGGGCAAGGAAGGCCTTGAAACGACGACCATCGTTGTAGCCCTTTTTGTCATAGTTGTGGCCAGCGAGCCAGTAGACGCTGAATCCACCGAAGCTGGCACCACAGGCACCGATGCGCTCACGGTCAATCTGCTTCATATTGTCGGCAAAGTAGTCGGTGGCAAGCACGTAGTCCTTCATGCAAAGTCCGCCGTAGTCGCCGCTGATTTCCTCACACCAAGCCTGACCGAAACCAGGAACGCCATGACGGTTGGGTGCGATGACGAAGTAACCGGCACCACTCATGACCTGGAAGTTCCAACGGGTGCTCCAGAATTGGCTTACCATCGTCTGGGGACCTCCCTCGCAGAAGAGCAGGGCAGGGTAGACCTTGGAGCTGTCGTAGTCGTAAGGATAGATGAGCCATGTCAGCATCGGCTGGCCGTCGCTGCTCTTGATCCAATGTTCCTCGACTTTGCCCATACGTACTTTAGAGAGGAGCTCATCGTTGAAGGTGGTGAGTTTGGTACCCTCTTTCTTGTCATCGTTAATATTATATGTATAGACGGTGGCAGGGTAGGAGATGGATACCTGGTTGGCGTAAATCTTGTCGCCACAGAGCTGGAAACCGTTCACGTCGTGATAGCCATGGCTGATTTGGCGGAAGCTCTTGTCAGCAGTATTGAAGGCGAAAATCTCGTTCATGCCGCGATACATGACAACGGCGAGCAACTCCTTGTCGTCATTAGTCCAGCTAATGCCATTGACGCTATAGTCAAAGCCCTCGCTATAGTCGGTACGTGTGCCGGTGGCGATGTCATAGACCATGAGGCGAAGCTTGTCGCTCTCGTAGCCGTCACGCTCCATGCTTTCCCAGGCAATCTTAGTGCCGTCGTGGCTGAAGACGGGGTTCTGGTCGTAGCCCATAATGCCTTCGCTGATGTTCTTGGTGCTCTTCGATGCGATGTCGTAGAGGTAGATGTCGCTGTTGGTGCTCATAGCGTAGTCCTTGCCGGTTTTCTTGCGGCAGGTGTATACAATCTGCTTGCCGTCGGGCGAGAAGTTGAACTGCTCCACGCCACCCCACGGGCGCATGGGGCATTCGAAAGTGCTGTCGACGATGGGTATGGCGTTTTTCTGCTCGATGACAGGTATCAAGTTAGAGAGAAAAATCTGCGGATACTCGTCAACCCACTGGTCCCAATGGCGATACATAAGGTCCTCATTGATGCGGCCGGTGGTCTTGTCGAGACCTTGGAATAGATGCTCTACATCGTTGGCACGCTTCACGGCTTGGTCAAAAACATAGATGACCTGGTTGCCGTTAGGCGAAATCTTGAAGCCTTCGATATAGGACTCGAAAGCGGTTACAGCATTCTCAATTTTGCTGTTGACATCGATGCTGCGAATCTCGTTTTCGCGGCAGAAGTACAGCGTGTTGTCGTCTTTCCAAACGAGGTTGAACTCGCTTGTGGCAGAAGTGGTAAGGCGAGTGGCATCGCCACCAGCAGTAGGCATGACGTAGATTTCGGCATTGCCCTTGTTTTCCTGCATGTCGTAGTAGGTGAGGGTGTAGGCCAGCTTTGAGCCGTCGGGAGATACTGCGAATTCGCCCATCTTGCCGAGAGCCCACATCACGTCGGGTGTGAATTGTCCGTTCTTTACCTCGATGGCAGGTTTTTCGATGACCTTAGAGGTACTTTCTTCAGGGGCTTGCTTGTTGCAGGCGCATACCAGCGCCAAAGAAGCCAATGCAATAATTGTTTTTTTCATTGATGATTTTTTTTTATGTTTTCTTTATTTTATTCAGATTCGATTCAGACGCGATTCAGATGCTTTATTTTGACGCTATTCAGATGCGGCGCATCAGATTGCCAATAACCGAGGCTTTCCATGAAGCGAAGTCGCCTTCGATGATGTGCCGACGTGCTGTGCGCACGAGGTTAAGGTAGAATGTGAGGTTGTGAATGGAAGCTATCTGTAGTCCAAGCAGTTCCTCAGCCTTGATAAGGTGATGTAGATAGGCATAGGTATAGACGCGGTCGGCTTCGGCAGTCGATGTGGGGTCGATAGGCTCAAAACAGCGTTCCCACTTCTTATTCTTAATGTTTACCGTTCCGTTCCATGTGAAGAGCATGCCGTTGCGACCGTTGCGAGTAGGCATGACACAGTCGAACATATCGACACCACGTTCTATGGCCTCCAGGATATTGGCAGGAGTGCCTACACCCATGAGGTAGCGAGGACGGTCTTTGGGCAGTATCTCGTTGACAACCTCAATCATCTGATACATCACCTCGGTGGGTTCTCCTACCGCCAATCCTCCTATGGCATAGCCGTAGGCATTCTTTTCGGCAGCGTGATGGGCACTACGGCTTCGCAGGTCGGAATACTTGCAACCCTGCACAATAGGGAAGAGAGCCTGTTCGTGACCATAGAGAGGCTCCGTCTCGTTGTATCGTTGCACGCAGCGGTCCAACCAACGGTGGGTCAGCTCCATAGACTTCTTTGCGTAGTCGTAGGGCGACTCACCCGGAGGGCATTCGTCGAAGGCCATCATGATGTCGCTGCCAATCTGGCGTTGTATTCCAATGACATTTTCAGGTGTAAAGGTGTGACGGCTGCCGTCGATATGCGATTTGAAGGTGCAGCCCTCCTCTTTGATTTTGCGGCTGTCGGCAAGCGAGAAGACCTGGAAGCCGCCGCTGTCGGTCAAGATGGGACGCTCCCAATTCATGAATCTGTGCAATCCTCCAGCAGCCACAAGTGTCTCCATGCCTGGACGCAGGTAGAGGTGGTAGGTGTTGCCGAGAATGATTTTGGCGTCGATGTCGTTGCGTAGTTCCGCCTGATGCACAGCCTTCACGCTACCCACGGTGCCAACAGGCATGAATATGGGTGTTGGAATGTCGCCATGTTCGGTATGGAAGATGGCGGCACGAGCGTTGGTGGCAGAGTCGGATTTCTCTATATCAAAATTGAAAGGCATCTAGGGAGGGGAGGTTAAAGTTTAAAGATTAGAGTTTATAGTTTAAAGATTAGAGTTGGTTTTTGGTGATGTTATAGTGTGGTAAAAAGTGGATTTTTTGATGTTGTTTTATTGTTTTTATGAATCACTAATCGCTAATCACTAATAACTTATAGACGAATTGTTAATAAATTGTTTCTAAATAAAAATGCAAATTTACAAATAATTTCCAAATAACGACTATTTTTGTAAAATCAAAAATAAGAAAATATGAATTTTGAAAATGTGTTAAACAGCACATACACACTTGTTTTGCTTGCATTGCTAGTATTGTCGTTTGTTGCATTATGTCTATATTACGGGCTCGTTTGGCTTCGTGTTGGACGTTGCAAGAAAGATGTTGTCAGCCGACAGACTTCGGTAGCTGCTTCGCAGCCTTCGGTATCGGTCGTCATGGTTGTCCATAACGAGTCGGAGTTTCTCAAGAAGAGTATGCCATACCTCTTGGAACAGGACTATCCTGACTTCGAGGTGGTTGTGGTCGACTATATGTCAACCGATGACACCCATTATGTCTTGCATATCTGTGCCGAGAACTATCCGCAGCTCAAGCCTATCACGCTCAAACATGACGTCAACATGTTCCAGGGCAAGAAATACCCTCTTTCGATTGGCGTGAAATCGGCTACAAAAGATGTAATCCTCCTTACCGAGGCTGAAAGCGTTCCTAAATCTTTCGATTGGATTAGCAATATGGTGCAAGGCTACAGCGGTGGCACGCAGATGGTTATCGGATATAATCTTGTCAAAGGCAACGGCACACTACTGGGCGCTTTCCAACAATACGAGAACATGGCCTACAACGCCTCCTATATAGGCGCAGCCCTTATGGGAAATCCCTATACCGCCACAGGACGCAACCTCTCTTACCGTCGCGACTTCTTCTTCAAGCAAGGTGGTTTTATCAGCCATTACAGTATTCCCGACGGTGCCGACGACCTGTTCGTCAACCAGAATGCAAATAGCCGCAATAGCGCCTTGATTCTCAACAGCGAAGCCTCCGTGATTAGCGAGCCACGCAACACCTTCGGACTCTGGCATCAAGACCGCGCCCACCGCCTCTACACACGTCGCTATTACGGCTGGGGCGACCGCTTGATGCTCTCTGTCTATCCTCTCTCCCAAATCGTCTTCCTTGCTGCCCTGGTTTTGCTCTTCATCGGTGGCATTTTCCCCTGGCAGATACTCGTTGCAGTATTGGCATTAAAAATTATTTGGCAAATTGTGTGTTCTTTGCCTCTCGCTAAAAAGTTTGAAATCAAAAAAATACATTTTTTCTCACCATTTTTTGAATTTTATTTTCTATTTGCAAATACTTTTTTGACATACTTTGCGTTACGTAGAAAAAAGAAGCAATGGAGGTAAAATCAAAATTGACGACCGACAAAGCCCAAAGGGATTATCTTTTGGTGCAGCGTGCCAGGGAGCATGGCGACCAGCGGGCATACGCTGACTTGATGCGTATGTACCGTGAGCCCATCTACCTGATGTTGCTCAAGATGACCAAAGATCCCACTGAAGCTGACGACCTCACTATAGAGACCTTCGGCAAGGCTTTTGCGTCGTTGCATCTATACACACCTACCCATGCTTTCAGTACGTGGCTTTATTCCATAGCCACAAACAATTGTGTTGACTTCATCCGCAAGAAACGTCTTCAGACAGTCTATCTTGACGACATCTGCACTACCACCACAGGGGGCGAGACACTTGAATATCCAATCCCTTCTGATGCCAGCAACCCCGAGGAAAGCTTCATCCACAAGCAACGCGTCAACATGCTGCGCGAGGTTGTACGCCAACTCAAGCCACGTTACCGTAGGATGGTCGAGATGCGTTTCTTCGACGAAATGTCATACGAGGAGATTGCTGCCGAACTGAATATGCCTTTAGGAACAGTCAAGATACAGCTCTTCCGTGCACGCGACCTCCTGCGTAACATACTATCAGGAAAGAAAGAGACGATTTGAGAGAAGGAAACGATTTGTGAGAGAGAGACGATTTGAGAGAGGGAATTATTTGAATTTGAATCTGTTTTTAACCTTTAAAATAGACTAACCCCAAGTGAACGACAAAGACCGAGACCGATGTAGCGACGAGGCTGGACCCGTCGCGACAAAGAACTTTAAAAGAGGCATTGGCCTGAAAGGCTGCATGGCTTTGCTATGCGGTATATTGTTTTTGTTGTCCTCAACCCATTCTCTTAAGGCACAGAGTTTTGCTACCGGCAAGCTCAGAGGACTCTCGTTGACCGTAGGCGTTGGCGTGCTAAGTCCCGACAACAGTCATGCCAATTTCTACAATGGCAAACCCGACAATGTCAACACACTTATGCGCATCCTGCATAGTGAGACTTACGGCAACCAGATTTGGAACAACCTTACGACTCAAGACCTTATAGGCGATGCTGTCTCCAACTACAACCAGATTACCGTTGCCGAGTATGGCGACATGTATTATCGCCTTGCTTTTCAGCTTGGTATGGGTCTGCGCTATGACTTCGAGCTTAGCAAATGGGCCTGGAAGCTCAACTTCGACTATGCCAACCTCAAGGCAGTAGGCATGGTGCTGCTCAATAGCGGCAAAGGGGCAGCATATCTCACCAACCAGAACCGATATGTCAACTGTCCCGCTATGGGTTCTGAACGACGTATCTATATCGACCTTGGACTTATCCGCAAGTTCAAGCTCCGCAACGGTCTCGACTTCGAGGTGGCGTTTGGAGGCAATGTCAACAACACCAAGGTAGAGAGCAGCGACATAGAGATTGGAGGCGTCGCATATAGCATCCTCGATGTATGGGGCGGACAGAGTCCTTCCTCTTATGTGCAAGATTATGAATATGTAAACCAAGGCGGTATCGGCTATGGTGGCTGGGCATCGGTGGCATTTGGTTTCACCCTTTCTGCCGGCACGGCTATGACGCTCTCATATACATTCCATTATAATAAAGTGAACCTTTGGCGATATGAGACCTTTGCCCCCCATCATGCCATAAGGCTGAATGTTGCAATAAACAACTTCTCCTTCTGGGGGTGAAGAGAGAATTGAGAATTGAGAATTGAGAATTGAGAATTGAAAATTGAGAATTGAAAATTGAGAATTGAGAATTGAAAATTGAGAATTGAGAATTGAAAATT
>CADBOG010000058.1 GCA_902796265.1 uncultured Bacteroidota bacterium | reverse complement strand
CGTAAGCCTCAACTATTCGACCGAGAAATACAGCATTTTCTTCAATGCCGATGCTGGCCTTCAGCAACGTGGCAACCGCAGCAACTCCGACATCGAATACCTCACCCCCATAGGGAAAACCATCACCCATAACGATGTCGAGCAGTATAGCCTCAACCCCAACCGTATGGGTAGCGTGAAAGTGGGCGGCGAATACTACTTCAACGACAAGAACAGCCTCCTGCTTTCTTACCAGCTACGAGGCGGCAAACGCGAGCGCAACAGCGACATCTACGCCACCGACCTGCTCTATGCCGACTCGCTCAACTACAACCAGATTACCCTGAGCGACAACAGCAACACAAACCATTCGTTCAACCTGCTGTACACCAAGAAATTCGACCGCAAGGACGAAGAACTGACATTCGATGCCACCTTCAGCACCCGTCAAGTGCAGGGCGATGGCGAACAGGAACAGACCTATGCCGACGAAGCAGCCAACTATGACCACTACTACCTGCGCAAAAGCATCACCGAGAACCACCATCAGGCGCTGAACATCAAGCTCAACTGGCTGCGCCCCATCGACACCCTCTTCGGCATGGCCGGCTGGCGACTCGAGAGCGGCTACGAAGGTCGCATGGATTGGCCCGACCAACGTGCCGACTACTACCGCACGGTTTACGACCCTGCCAACCAACCCTATAAATACTACGACTCCTTGTCGTCAACCCATTTCAACTATCGCCAGCAAGTTCACGCCATATACGCCACACTAGGTGGCAACCTCACCCAAGCGCTGTCGCTTCAGGCAGGCCTCCGTGGCGAATACGCCTCAATCTACGGCCACGACCTCTACCATCCCAACACGGCAGCCATCGACAAGCCCTACTGGCAGCTCTACCCCACCCTTCACCTCTCCTACAAGATAAATGAGCAGCAAAGCGCACAGGTGAGCTATAGCCGCCGTGTGCATCGTCCCCACATGTGGGACCTCAATCCCTATATGGACATCCGCGAGGACAACCAGATGAGTTTCGGTAACCCCAACCTCGACCCCGAGTACACCAACGCCTTCGAACTGAGCTACAACCTGGGCATCGACAAAGTGAACATCTTCACCTCGCTCTACTATCGCCAAACCAACAATATGATTACCCACTACGGCTTCACCTGGTGTGCCGACAGCGTGGCACGCTATGCATGGTGGGAACCCTACAACTCCGAGTATGACGGCTATCGCGCCTCGACACGCCTCAACCTCAGCACCGGATACAACTACGGCATGGAATTCATCTTCGATTGGCAGATGTTCAAATGGTGGAAACTCAACGTAAGCCTTAACCTATATCAGAGCCATATCGAAGGCACCGAACTGCTCAATAACCAGAGCAGCTCATCGTTCCAAGCCAGCGGCAAGTTCACATCATTCATGACCCTGCCCAAGGATTGGACCATTCAGCTTAGCGGACAGTACTGGGCACCCTGGCTCGACCTCCAGACGAAGATGGACCCCAGCTATTGGGTCGACCTCGCAGTCAAGAAAGAAGTATTCCAAAAGCGAGGCACCATCAACTTGCGTGTCAGCGATGTGCTCTGCACAGGCGGATGGGGACATACTACATACAGCAACACCTTCAACCGCATAGTCAAGGCCAAACGCCTGTCGCCAGTTGTGACCATCGGCTTCAGCTGGAAAATCAACAACGGTTTGAAACAAAAAATGCAGCAGGAGGGCGAAGAAGGTGGCGACGAAAGCACAATCTACTAAGCCACCGATACGCCAACTCCCCGACGGGCGACGCGAGATACTCGACCCCGTGCGTCGCCGCTGGGTAGCGTTGACACCCGAAGAGTGGGTGCGGCAAAGCACCATAGCATTATTGCACGAGCAATGCGGCTATCCGCTTGAGTTGATGCAAGTCGAGGCGGCAATAACCCTCAACGGCCTCACACGCCGTTGCGACATCGTCGTATACGACAGAAGCTGCCGTCCCTGGATGATAGTGGAATGCAAGAAAGAGGAAGTGCCCATCACGCAGAAAGTCATCGACCAGGCATCACGCTACAATCTCGTCCTGCAAGTACCCTACCTGTTACTCACCAATGGCCGGCAGCAGCTATGCCTTCAGGTCAACGCCGCGACCCAAACGCTGACACAGATTCCGATACCGGATTACAATTAAAAAACATACTATTGCACCTTTAATCCCCATTCAAAAAATCGGTCAAATTGTCTGGTGTGACAACCTGAAAATCAGTATTCGGGTAAGCTTCTGTGAAAGTTTTGGTAAGAGACGCTTTTGCGCGCGGATTCCATTTTATCTCGTATGCAGACAATTTTCCTCCACCCTCTTCAAGATAGTCAACTTCTTGTTGTTGCTTTGTACGCCAAAAGTATGAGTTCACCCACCGATGATGATACTCGTTGTTCTTCATACGCTCGGCAATGACAAAGTTCTCCCACAGGGCTCCGATGTCCTGTCTAATCTCGGGGGCATTGAAGTCGGCAATCAAAGCATTGCGTATGCCATTGTCGTAAAAATATATTTTCCGACTCGTTTTTAATTCGTGTCGCAGATTGCGGGAAAAAGTTGGCAACCGGAAGATGATATAGCATTGCTCCAATAAGGTGACATATCGCTCCACGGTCTTATTGTCGAGTGAGCACATCTGGCTTAATTCGTTGAACGACACTTGCGACCCCACCTGATATGCAAGGGCTCGCAGAAGAATCTGTAATTTGTCGGGATGTTTGATGTTTTCCCACGACAGTATATCTTTATACAGATATGCATCCGTCAACAACTTTAGAATCTCCACTTCGTTCCCGTCGTTCATCACCACTTCGGGATAGTAACCATAGACGATGCGGCGGGACAGCATACGCATCTCTTTCATTTTCCCATGATGTGCCACCATTTCGCCAAACGACAGCGGGAACATCCTGTATTCCCATTTCCTGCCCGTCAGCGGCTCGTTTACCTTATTGGCCAAATCAAAGGATGAACTCCCTGTGGCTATTACTTGTATGTCGCTGTCCGAATCAGCAATCAGTTTCAGTCGCAGCCCTATATCCTTAATGCGTTGAGCCTCGTCCAATATCACAATCTTATGGTTTCCGAACTCTGATAAAAGTCTGTCTGCTGACGCATTGTTGAAAAGGTTTTGTACCTGCATTTCGTCACCATTCAACCACAAAACCCCTTCGTTTTTCGTCAAAATTTCTTTCAGCAAGGTTGTTTTTCCAACTTGTCGTGCCCCTAAAAGGATAATAACTTTGCCTTTAAATAGCTTATTCTTAATTATTTCAGAAAGGAATCGATTAATCATAATCATACTATTTACATCGCAAAAATACTAACTTTTTTGGAATTAACTCCAAAAAAGTTATGACTTTTTGGGAATTGATTCCCAAAAAGTCATAATTTCAAGGTAAGAGATATATCAGCCTTCAGTATAGCGTAGGACCGTATGAGTCTGCGTTTTACCTTCTATTGCACCATGCGGAGTGGTTGTTCGGAATTTCCGAACAACCACATCTTTATCCAATTCCTTATCCGCAAAAATGTTTGTGAGATGTTCGCTAATGTTTGATTTACTCGACTAATAAATTTCAACCAACTATGCTTGCGTCAGCCACACATCTTCATCGGCAAAGAGCGTGTTCACACTCAGTTGGCCTTCCTCATCTTTATAGAGTATCAGTTTGTTCTCTTTCTCTGCCATATTATATATAGAAATCTCTTCTTTGGATTGATATCCTTCTATAAACAGCCTCATGCTTCTTGTCTTAAACTTACATTTTCTGTTTAAATCTATTAATTAGACAATACGTTATTTTACAGTATTTTTCACCTAAGATTCGTCTTAAATTTACATTTTTCGTTTAAATCTCACCATTCAACTTCCTTTGTCAATTTCCCACAAACACATGATCCCTATGATATGCCAGAAAGTCCTTACTGGGCTTATAATTGTCTGGCAAGGTAATCTTTTGCCCACTGATATTACCGAAATGTCGGTCATAATAATCTTGAGTCTCGTATTCGCGCAAGGCAGAGGAGAGACGGACGGTGTAATCGTCGGGCGAAATGGTGATGAGACCGCGGTCAAAGGCACGGTCGTAAAGTGCCGAAAGACAGATGCCGTTGCAGGGGTTGAGTCTGTCTTTTTGGTGCGATTTGTCTGCCCAGGGAACAATGTGACTGGCCAACAGCAGCTCAGGGATATTGATACCCGTCAGGGCACAATGTCCACCATAGTTGGCTAGAATCATGTGACGGAAATAGTCTTGTCCTTTTCGTCGTTTGGCCTCAAAGACAAAGTCTTCGCCCTCACGGGTAATGTCAAAGTGGGACATCAGTTTTGTGGAAATGGTTCGTGGATTGGTCTCATCAGCCACAATACGGTCGGCCACCTGAATGTCCTGCTCGTATTGGGCGTAGTTCATCAGGCTCTTCAGGGCAGCGGAGCAGAAGCTCTTCATCGGATAGCTGCGCTGGTTGGGGTTGCCGTGGTCGAAGATGCTCTGCTGTCCAGTCTTCATCTTCCGTACTTCATCATTGACCACGTGCAGCACGGCTTCGATAACGGCTGTATCGGTAATGTCGTAGAGTGACTGTCCGTGAAGGTCGATAGTGTCCTGGTAAGGGAGCACCCCGTCGAGAATCTTGATGGCACGAGCATAGCTGTCGGCTTTCCCCGAGTTCTCGGGCGAAAGGCGCATGTTGAAATCAATAAAGCCCTGTCGATCCATATTGTGTTGTTTTTCTGTTTTTACTTCAATTTTATCACTTTTTACAATGCATGTTGGCTTCGCAGCCTCTTCGCCCCCTCTTTTTGGCCTATTCTTTCTTTTCCCATACTTTTGGCTCCATTCGACCTGTTTTCTTTCTTCTTTTTTGCCCTCTTTTCACCGCCTAAGCTACGCCTAAGGTACGCCTATGCTACGATAAAACCACGCCCACACGCACGCGCTTATGGATTTGCAAAATTACGAAGAAAATGCCATATTGGGAAATTTATTTTTCCACACCGTCACAACTCGCTCCCAATACGCCCAAGACAGACAGCTAATTCTACCATGATTAAACCATATATACGCCATGGTTGAAAGATGGTCGAATGTGCTTCGAGGTAACAAATTCTACAAGTTGGCGCAGATAACGTTTGGCGCAGGTGGCAGGGGTTCCAAATTAGTCAACGACAGCTTTGGTGGCTACGACCTTATTGACGAACTAGAAAGAATTTCTTTTGAGTTCCATCTTTGCTCAGTTCCTTGTCTTGATAAATGTTGCCGACGCGAAGGTCGTTGTTCTTATATGGTTACTAACCCAAAGGCTATTCAGTAAATCAATCCAAAAAAAGAACAATAAATGCTTACTTTAGGCAAGGAGATGCCACGCTATTGAATCGCTCTACTTAGCCATCCTCACACTTTGCCTTGCTTTGTGTCTGCGACCACTTGTGCATGACCTAATAATCTCACAAAAACAACTTGAAAAGAGTTTCAGCGTTTCAGTATTTCAGTTTCAATTCGATTTTTAAGGTATATCTACTTATTTCAAAACCTTATAATTATTATTTAATTAATTAATAATTAATATATTAAATAGATATTTGAATATAAATTGAAAATAATGATAACTCAAAAAAATAACTGAAACAACTGAAACTGAAACGCTCAGTCATAGTATTCAATCATTAAAAAACAAATATTCAGCAAGATACGCATTATTGATTATTCGTCACTCCTGAATTCAAACCTTGAAATAGTGTCAAACGGACCTCATTTCTCTCTCTACAAAGCAAAAAACATGTGGGTAATATGCTTGTGCTGTCATTTTCCTTTGAGTAACTGGTCTTCTTACAACAATCTTCTTTAGCACCAACGTTGCCCATTGACGGAACTTTGTGGCACGAACCGACGAAACCCGGTAACCAACAGCGATAATCATATCAAGATTGTAGAAGTCCATTTAGTCTTACACTTTACATCTAATACCTCTATTTACGACTGTTGCAATTTTTACAACAGTCGTCTCCTGCAGCAGTTCACCTTCTTTGAGAATGTTGGTTATATGCCGAATCCAAAATAATATTTCCAACTCTAACCTAAGTCTAACTTAACTCTAACTTAAGTCTAACCTAACTCCTACTTAATTCCGACTTAATTCCGACATAAATCTAATGACAGGTTTGGGTTTATCCATCCTCAAAAAAAAACAACAGTTGTGACAGTTACAGTTGTGACAGTTAAAAAACGTGTGACTATTTCCCCTATATATACTATATAACTAATTAATATATAAATATTTATATATAAAATTAAGAAAAATGTAACATCCCAAAAATAAACTGTCACAACTGTAACTGTCACAAAACAGCAAAACAAAGGCACTCTTTCTTCTCCTAAAAAGCATAAATACAGAAAGATACGATATTAGCTAACTCGTGACACCTATGATGCCGAATCTCAAAAACACCTCTTTTTTCATCCTATTAAGCCAAAAAAAGGTGCCAAAAACGCCCTTTTTTGACTTTTTTCTACATGCAATCTGTCTTCGTAAGACAATTATCAAAGACTATTTTTCCCCATTTTTTTGTAACATTTTCGTGCTTTTTCATACTATACACATGTATTAAGTATAAAAACCATCGGTAATGACAGAAAAAGGAAAAGACAACATTGACTCGGAAATCGACTCATTGGCCAGTAAACTAGCTCCAATCGTCGAACGTATGAAAGAAATATATAATCTCGCTGTGGAGGAATATACTCAGCTGGTAGAAGATATTTGCAACAGGAGGGCAACGGAAGATGAAGTGGAATGGCTACTCACATGGATGCTAGACTTTGCTGATGATGGCAGAATGTTAATGTTGTATAAGCGTGTATGTAGAGCTTATTTGATGATATACCCTGAGGCGATATTATATTATATCATGGAATACCGCAAATTGTATGATCCTAATAGCCTTATCGGAACAAAGTACGAATATCTGTTCCACGAGAATGGGATAGAGAATAATCTCGATTAATCATTCTTTTTATTACAAATAAAAACTTGCTTTTATATCAAATAAAAACGGCACAGGGGGGATTTTCCGTGGATGGTGGCCACACCAGGGCGCTAGCCAAAGATCATCATAAGGCGATACATAAAGAAGGGGAGG
>CADBOG010000057.1 GCA_902796265.1 uncultured Bacteroidota bacterium | reverse complement strand
GGCCAAAATGGCTAAAATTTCCGTCTTAGGAGCTAAAACGCCAAAGTTACCTGTAGCCCAATTCTTTGGTTTGTGAATAAGGTTGAAACTTTATCCTTTTCTACTAACTTTTGAAGGAGTACCCCACAGGCGTTTATTAACGCTCCACAACGAAAATTTCTTTACGCCATTTATGGCAGGCCGGTTCAGTTACCAACCAGCAATGATGGTTATCGCTAACAATGACATATCACCAGTACTTTATGGTTGTCGCTAACTATGCATTATTCCAGCACTAAGGGTTGTCGCTTACTTTGCATGATAGCAGCAATGATGGTTGAATCAAATAACCCAATTGGAAATCTGAGCAATCTAAGCTCGTTTACGAGCTCATATCTGTGCAGTCTGTGTAATCTGTGTGACTTTTCTTTCATTCTTTTAACCGAGCGAAAGAATGAAGGGAGAAAACACATTACATAAGGTTAGTTTTTGGGGGATTCGATGACGTAGTACTTTTTCCTTATTATTATGAGGCGTAGAATCCAGATGAGGAAGAAGGCGTCGGATATGATTTTGTAGACGAGGGGGAATGTCACGAATAGTGAGACAATCCAAAGGAGGAGGTCGATGTCGAAAAGTATGTTCCACAAGCGTTCACGGTCACGAAAAATGACTGTGTGCTCTTCTCTCGAAGGCATCTCGAGCCGCGTTGTGCTACTGACCGAGAAGTCGAGATGCGTCGCCTTCTTGCGAATACGGCTGATGAGTCGAAGTGGGATTTGACCTCCACATTGCACTCGCAGGTCGCAATAATTGTATGGAAAGTCCACTTTTAGCTCGTCACCCCGCATGAGGAGCACGATGGGGCGGTTGTCGTACGATATGGGTATCAGCTTATCGGGTGCTCCACGCGCGGGTGTCAGCGGCCACAAGAAGATAAAGCGAGGCAATCGTGGCTCTAAGAAATGTCTCTTGTGTCTGATGGTAAGAATCATCGCTTAATCACCTTGTGTGTCTCTTGTCTATCATCCTGTGTCAGCCGAAGCAGATAAAGGCCCTTCGGGAGTGCAGACAAATCCATAAATGCCTGATTGGTTGATTGCCTTATGGGGCTGTTGATAATCTGTCCTGCTGGTGTTATTATGTCTGCTTCAATGGCTGATGATGTTGTTGCCACAATGGTGATGATGCCCGATGTGATGGTGGGAAAGATTGTGAATTGGGAGTTGGGATTAGTGAATTGGGAGTTTATGCCATTGGGGTTGTGGGGATCGGTGCCTGTAGTGTCAATACTTGAGGTATCGGAGATGATGACGTGAATCAAAAGAGTAGCTGTGTCGGTCATGCAATGACGAGAAGCCAAGAGGGTGACGGTGTAGTCTCCCTCATCACTATAGCTATGAGAGATGGTGTCGATGTCGGCTGAAGTGGCAACGGAGGTTCCGTCACCAAAAAGCAAAACAAGACTGTCGGCATTAGTGGAGGCGTTGCTGAAAAGGAAGATGGATGAATCCTCAATCTGTTGTAGCGATGCAGTCGGCAGCGGACGTGTCCACTGTGGCTGAATCATAGATGTCTCGGTCGACCATACTATCTGGCTGGCAGCAGCACGGATTATCATTGCTGTCTCTTCGGTGAGGTTGCTACGATAGGTCAGCTCGGAAGGGTCGTGATGGAACATCATGGCGAAGAAAGTACATGCAGCTGCGTAGGTGCCTGCCATCGAAGGATGGCTGCCGTCGCGGTCATAAAGCTCAATCTCAGGGTGCTCGCTGCGGAGAAGCCTCCACACGCGACCCACCGGCGATACCGAGGCGTCATTTGTTTGCGCCATATACATATATCTCTCATAGAGCATGCTGTCCATCCCCTCGTAGGTGCCCAAAACTGGAAAATATTGAGCATTCTGCTGGTCGCCGTCGCGCCTTCCCCAGGTCATATAGAACATCGGTTCGGCACAAGGAGAGAAGGCATAGATGGCATTGACAAGCTGAGCGGCATAGGGAAAGACCTCGCTTTCAACCTGCTCTTGTGGAAAACTCGGATATTGGCTCTGTTCCTGCAAGACGACGATATCCCACCCTCCTTGCTGGATGTAATTCATTGACTGATTGGAGCAATGCTGATTGAAGGTGCATCCGCCAGGCGTGCTGCTGGTGTGACGCAATTCGTCGCCAACACTCGCCGCCATATTGGCAATCATTGAGGGCAGGTCGTTGACGTATGTATAGCTGTTGCCCACAAAGAGTGCCCGCTTCGTCTGTTGAGCAGAGGCAGAAGCTATGGCGACGAAAGCAAGGATAAAAGGAAGGATGACACGCATTTTCATAACTTAAACCCAAATCGGTCGTTAGGATTTATGTCAGATTTGGGTTATACCATCTGCTCGATATTCCAAACAAAAGCCCTGATTCCCACCTCCTCATTACGTTTGTCAAGCTTGCGGACGGCTGTGAGGATATCCTCTACCTTGTCGTCGGGAACGACTGTCATGATGGCATTGTTAAGTTCAGGCCATGTGTGGGTACCTCTATGGGGGTCACCGTTTTCATGACCACGTCCCTGCACATTCTCCCAAAATGTAAAGCCACGAACCTCGAGCGTGTCGAGAAGATACTCGACGCGCTCGTTGTTGGCTTGGTTATATACTATCATTATGCTTTTCATTTCTCATCCAGATTAATGTTCATAAAGACGAATTTCTTGCGTTCTTTTTCCTTCTTCTCGATATCACCCTTGCGGTTGAAGACACCATAGAGGGTAGGAACAACGAAAAGGGTGACAAAGGTGGAGACTGTAAGACCACCGATGACGACAAGACCCATGGTAGTCCACATCTCGGAACCTTCGGAGTTGGACGTTGCCATAGGTATCATACCCAGGATTGTGGTGAATGCAGTCATGAGCACAGGACGCAGACGGCTCTGGCCGCTGATGGCAATAGCTTCGTTGAGAGCTATGCCACGCTCACGCATAAGGTTGATGTAGTCAACAAGGACGATACCATTCTTGACCACAATACCGATAAGGAGGATAAGACCCAGAAGACCAATCATGTCGAGGTTCTGTCCCGTGATGAACATCATGAGGATGACACCGCTGACAGCGAAGGGGATGGAGAACATGATGATGAAAGGTTTGGAGAAGGACTCGAACTGCGATGCCATCACGATGTAGACGAGCATGATGATTAGCAGGCCGAGCAACAGCATGTCGCGTGATGAATCCTGCTGGTCTTTGTAGTTACCTGCGAGAGCATAATGGACATCTGACGGGACCTCCATCTGGTCGATTTCTTTCTGAACATTTTGTGCAAGTTCCTGGAGCGATGTCTTGTAAGGCATCACGGTGAGAGTAAGATAACGCTGGCGGTTTTTGCGCTCGATGGTAGGAGGACACCAATACTCCTCAACCTTTGCCACCTCCTCAAGCTTGATAATCTTGCCGGTAGGAGTAGGCAGTGAGAGCTGTCCGATGTCGGATATCGAAGAGCGGTATTCCTCACGCAGACGCACAACGATATTATATTCCTCGCCATCCTCCTTGAGGTAGCCGGCAGCCATACCATTGACACGGTTGCGGACATACATTGCCACAGTGGAACCATTGAGGCCGTGGAGAGAGAGTTTCTGTTTGTCGAAGGTGATTTTCAGCTCTGCACGGTCTTCGTCACGCGAGACCTTGGTGTCGCGAGCACCAGGCACATTGTCCTCGACGCGCTTCTTGAGGTCCATAGTGAAATTGGTTGTCTGGTTGAAGTCGTAACCGTAAATCTCAACGCTGAGCGAGTTGTTGCTACCGCCTCCCATGCCACCTTGGCTCACCTGGAAGTTTACCAATTCGGGGTACTCAGCGAAGCGTCTGCGGAGCTTCTCCTGCATCTCGAAGATGGTGATGTCACGGTCGTACTTTTTGGTGCAACGTACTGAAATTGAGATTTTGTTATTGGTGGTAGAGTTAAAGAGTGCCGCAAAACCAGCATCATCATTAGAACCAGCAGAAGTAGAAATAACAATAACGTCCTCGCCAAGGATGTCGTAAATGTCGTTCTCCATCTGACGGGCAGTCTTGAGGGTCTCCTCAATACGTGTGCCTCGCTGCAACTCGGCGCTAATGCTGATGGAGCCGTTGTCCTGTTCCTTCATGAAGTCGAGACCTATCTTGCCCGACATCATGGGCAGCATTGTTACAACAAAGAAAGCGAGGGCGATGAGCAAAGTGATACGCTTGTGGCTCAAGCACCAGCGCAATGTATTGGCATAGGCTGCATCAATAGCATCGAAGGTGCGGCCGATGGTGCGGTTGTAAAGGTTGCGTTCGTGCTTTGCTTTCCAAGCCTCTTCGTCCTCTTTCCTGAAGAAGAAGGGACGCTCTTTAAGGATTTTGGAAGAGAGCATTGGAATCAGTGTGATGGCTGCCGTTGTGGATACGCACACCACGATGGTGACAATCCAACCGAGCTCTTTCATGAAGATACCCATCATGCCGGGCAGCATGGTGAGAGGCACAAACACGGCAACAAGGACCAGCGTTGTTGCGATGACGGAGGTCCAAACCTCGTTGGTGGCGCAGATGGCAGCTTCGCGTGGGTTCTCACCACGGTCGATATGCTTGGAAATGTTCTCAAGCACCACGATAGCATCGTCGACAACCATACCGATGGCGACGGTGAGCGATGCAAGAGATATGATGTTCAATGAGCTGTCGGCCAACAACAGATAGATGAACGATGTGACCAACGAGATAGGAATGGTGAGAGCGATGATGACGGTAGAACGCCAGTTGCCCAAGAAGACAAGCACCACGAGGACGACGAAAAGGAGTGCGTAGAAGATACTACTGGTAAGGCCGTTGATAGCGTTGACAATCTCTTCAGATCCATCGCGAATAATGGTAGCTTCGATGTCGGGAGGAAGGGTCTTCTGGATGCGCTGCATCTCGGCTTTCACCTGACGGGCAATGGCGACGGTGTTGGCTCCTGTCTGTTTGGAGATGATGACGCGCGCACCATCATGGCGGTTGATTTTCTCGTCAAGGGAGAGGTCTTTGATGGTGTCGCGCACAGTGGCGAGGTCGCGTACAAAGACCTGCTTGCCTGTCATCGTGGTAGTTACAGCGATGTCGGCAATCTCAGAACTCTCCACATACTCGCCCTTGACACGCATCTGATACTGCTCTTTACCCATCTTTACGGTACCCGAAGCAAGGTCGAGATTGTTTGCCGATATGGCATTGCCCACCTGCTCAAGGCTGAGTCCGTATGCATCCAATTGCTTGGGGTCAAGGTCGATATAGATGTAGCGTTGCGGAGCACCGCTGACGGTGATGTTACCAATGCCATCTATACGGTTCAGCTCATTGACAACATTGTCCTCAAGTATGCGGTCCATACCCGAATAGCTCTCTCGTGCCGTGAAGCCATAAACCATGATAGGCATAGCCGAAGAGTTGAGTTTCAGTATCATGGGTCGCGATACACCGTCGGGCAGGTTGTCGTAAAGCAAGTCGACGTATGAACGGATATCATTCAATGCTTCATCGATATTCTGACCCCATTCAAACTCGAGGGTGACGACGGAGATGTTGTCCTTCGATGTGGAAGTGATGTTTTTCAAGCCGTCGACAGAGTTGAGCGAGTTCTCGATGATTTTTGTGATGTTGGTCTCTATCTCGCTGGCGTTGGCTCCTGCATAGGTGGTCATCACCGTCACGTATGGCGGGTCCATCTCGGGCATCTGGTCGATGGGGAGCTTAGAGAGCGAGAAAAGGCCAAGGATTATCACGGCGACGAATATCAAGCCCGTGGTAATCGGCTTATTGATTGCTGTCTTGTATATTGCCATGTTTCTTTCGTCTAGTTATTCTAGTTTATCTAGTGCTTCAAGTTATTATTCCACTATGTCAAGTTGGGAGCCGTCGACGAGGCGGGCCTGACCTGTGACTACCAGTTTGTCGCCTTCCTTAATGTCGCCAGGAACAACGGGAAGGATCTCAATCTGGTCATCGAAACGCTGTCCGAGGGTCACAGCAACGCGGCGAGCGGTATTGCCATCGGCCACGAAGATATAACGGTCGTTGCTGCCGGTGAGCTTGAGAACTGTCTGATAAGGAACGACGATGGCGTCAATCTCGCCAAGTGCGAGGGTGGCACGCACATACATGCCTGGTCTTATCTTCTCGCCAGCGTTGGGGATGCTGAGCTTGGCCTGGAAAGTATGGCTGGTGGGGTCGATGGTGGGGTAAACAATCTCGATGGTTGCAGGAAACACCTTATCGGGATAAATGTCGCTGTTGACGTTGACTTTCATGCCCTGTTTGACCAGCGGGAAGTAACTCTCAGGAATGTTGATGATAGCTTTCAGACGGCTAATCTGGCAAAGCTGAAGTATGGGAGCGCCGGTGTACATCTCGCCGTCCTCATAGTTCTTCGCACTGATCACGCCGCTGAACTGGGCCTTCACGAAAGTATTCTCTTCTTGGAAACGTTCTGTCTCAACGAGTTGGTCATACCCAGCCTTTGTTTGGTCATAAATCTGCTCGCTGATGCTGCCCGAAGCTTTGAGGGCGGTAACGCGATCAAGCTCAGTCTTGGTGCTGGCCAGATTGATGCGGGTAGTGTTGAGTTGGGTCTGATCCATACGGACAAGCATGGCGCCTTTGCTCACCCGGCTGCCGACTTCGACATAGATATGCTCGATGTGGCCGGTGATTGACGGCGAGATGTTCATGGTCTCGTAACCTTCAAGCGTGGAACTCAGTTCCAGCTGCTTGGCGATACGCTGACTCTTGATTTCTTGTACTTTGACTTTCTCGGCCTCCTTTTTGGTTGTCGATGGGGCATTCTGCTCTTTTTTGCCTCCACATGCTGCCAATACGCTAATGGCAAGAACGATGGATGCTACTTTCAGTATTTTGTTCATATTATTATGTTTTTTTGTTTCGTTAATAGTTTTGGAAACTGATTAGCATGAAAAACAGTTTCTTATTTGCCAAGAAGGTTCTCTAATGCCACTTCGGCACTAACCACGCTCATTACAGCCTGTATGTAGTTGCTCTGAGCAGTGATGATGTCTGTGCTGGCGTTGGTGACCTCAAGGTTAGAGGCGTGGCCATATTTGTATTTCTCTGTCGTATTGTCGAATACGCGCTTTGTGACGTCGAGGTTGTCCTTCTGAATCTGATATGTCTCGATGGCGTTGACCAAATCGTAGCAGAGCTGGTTGTACTGGACACGCAAACCGTCTTCTGCTTGCTGCTTGCTATTGAGTGCCTCCTGATAGTCAATCTTGGCGGCACGAATCTTAGCATAGCGAGAACCCGTGGTAAAGAGCGGTATCGAGATGCTGGCACCAACCATGTTAGGGGGAGTCATATTGAAGCCCTCATCCTTGCCGAAGTAGGTCTTGGCACTATATTGATAGTAGGCCGAGAGTGTTGGCGTAAAGTCCATCCATGCCATAGTGACGTTACGTTTTGCCAGCTTCTCATTCTGCTGCAACAGCTGGTAGTTATAGTTGCTGTCAATGACGAATTTGTCCATGGTGAGCTTTGCCAAATGATTGATGTCCAGCACATCGTCGAGCGACGTGGTGAGAACTATCTTGCTATTGACATCGGCACCCAACTGCAGTATCAGAGAGTTGTAGAGCATTGTCAGAGAACGACGGTTGGCATTGATGCTGTTCCTAAGTGAAGCCACCTGCACATGCAGCTTGTCGGCCTGAATCTGCTCAGCGGCACCAGCGGCCACGCTCTCCTGGGTGGTTTTCTCCAAGCGTTCCATGTTGGCAAGACTGCTATCCAGTAGGCCCACGATATCTTCCATGACAAGGATAGAGACATAGATGCTGCGCACTTGCGAGCGGGTTGTCTGCTCTGTCTGGCGCTTGCTGACATCAACCATATCCTTTGCAATATTGTTAAGAATGATGCCTACTATCTGAGCTCCTGTGACTGCCACCGATGCGGTGATAGAAAAGGTACCACTAGGATTCATGGCTATGCCGCCGCTCTCGGTTTCGGTCTCGGTAGTGCTTGTCGGAAATGAGATGGGCAAAGTCATTCCCCCAATGGTGATAGAATCGGGTATCATCGACATCATTGAGCCGCCGCCACCAAAATTCATCGTATAACCGCACATATTTTGATAGTCGAAGCCTGCCTTCACTTGAGGCAGCATTGATGCAATAGTCTGCCAACGTGTGTATTCGGCTTTTTGGACATCAAGAGCTGCGTTTTGCATCGTGTAGCTATGCTCCACAGCATATTGCTGTGCGTCGGGAAGCGAGAGACGCAGCGTTGGTCCCTCCTGTGCACTGACAGTAGCTATTTGTCCAATAATCAGTGCTGTAGTCAGAGTTAGAATTAATTTTTTCACGTATTGTTTTTTTATTACTGTTTCAGGTTTCAGGTTTCAAGTTTCAGTGTGCAAGAGCCTATGGCTCGCGCAGAGCTGAATTGTGGGTTAAGTGGTTTCAATTTTCTGGTTTCAGAATACCTATTGTTTCATCTTCCTCTTTTACCAGTTTCCTAAATTCCTCGACATTCTTGTCGTATCGTTCGATAGCTTTGATTGAAAGTGTGCCACGCAGATAGGTAAAAAAGGATTCGCGTATAAGATGAGCAAGTGATTCATTATCGCGCATTGAGCTCAAACTGCAGACATGTACACTCATCGCCAATGTCTCAACAATCTCTCTTATGTCTATGTCAGGACGTAAATCCCCATTCTTTGCTGCTTTGCTGAATATATCCAAAAGAGCCAATTTGAATTTTTCTGTGAATTTCTTCACGACTTGATTGGTCAATTCTGGATAATAACGTTCTGCATCCTTCAAAATGCGCGCAAAGCGCATACATATCAATGCTTCATTCCTCGTTAAGAACAGAGCCATCAGGAATGGATCTGATGCTTTGCTCGTCATCTCTTTGCCTCTTCTCCACATTGTCTTGTGTACCTCGGAGATACATTCCAACATGAGCGTTTCCTTGTTGACAAACATTTCATACATGGTGCGCTTCGATATATGGAGAGTTTTGGCCAGTGAATCCATTGTTACAGCCTTGCAGCCAAGCTGGTTAAACATGGGTATTGAGGCCTCTACTATTCTTTTTCTTTTCTCTTCGTCTTGCATTGCTTTGCTAGGTGTTTGAAAATGATGGTTTTGTGTGAATTATGACTATTTTTTCGCTTTGCAAAGATAGCAAAAACCGAGAAAACTAATAAAAGTTTCTCGGTTTTATGAGGTTAAAAAAACTTAAAAAAAACTCTTATTTCTCTTTATGCTCTGGTATCGGGTTTAATGTGTTAAGCTGAACACGCACCTGAGTGTTGGGAGCTACTTCGATATAAGCCTGAACGCCAACAGTTTTGATGAATGTGGCATGGATGCCACCAGCGGTCATCACACGGTCTCCTTTCTGAAGTCCATCGCGGTACTGCTGCTCCTTTTTGGCTTTCTGCGACTGTGGACGAATCAGGAAAAGGTAGAAGATAACAATCATCACTACTATCATAATACCGGTTTTCCAACCGGTGGAGATGTCAAGAAGAATAAAATCAATCATTTGATATCAAGTTTTTAAGGGTTAATATGTCCAATGTTATTTTGCTGCTTTCTTTGGAATAGCAAGTGAGAGTACAATGCTGCAAACAAGAATACCGAGAATCACAGCCAACGATGCCATTGTGCTGATATGGAAGTCGAAAAACTCACCTGCAATCATCTTCACACCTATAAAGCACAGCAATGTCCCCAAACCGTAACGCAGCAGCCAGAATTTCTCTGTCACATCGCTAAGCAGGAAGAATAAAGACCGCAATCCCATGATTGCAAAGATGTTGGAGAAGTAGACAATGTAGGAATCGGTAGTTACAGAGAATACCGCGGGAATAGAGTCGACAGCGAAGATGACATCGCTAAACTCGATAACAAGAAGCACAAGAAACAGTGGGGTAATAAAGCTCTTGCCATCGATTTTTGTGAAGAAATTGTGTCCATCCAGCTCGCGACTGACGCGGAAATGGCGCGAAGCAAACCTCACGGCAGGATGGTTGGCGGTATCAATCTTCTCGTCACTCTTGTCTCTAAACATCTTAACACCGCTGTAAATCAGTATCACACCGAAGATTGCCAATATCCAACTCAATCGTGTCACCAAAGCTCCAAGGGCAAAGATAAATATGAAGCGCATAACGATAGCACCCAAAATACCCCAGAAGAGTACACGGTGGTAATATTTCTTCTCGATGCCGAAACTGACAAAAATCATAATCATCACGAATATATTGTCAATCGAGAGCGATTCCTCAAGGAAATAACCAGCCAGGTATTGCTCGGCTATCTCGTGACGATAGACACTCAATGCCGCTTCATAACCGCCTGATGCAGAAACTTGTTGTATTTGATGTAGCAGTTGAGGCTGACTCTGAGCATAAGCAAGTAGCGACTCCATATCGCTGATACCATGAACCCATTCGGCTCGGAACAGCAAGAGCAGGGCCATACCCATCGCGAGCGAAATCCATACACCCGTCCAGATGGCGGCTTCTTTAATCTTTATCTCATGGTCTTTCTTGTGGAACACTCCCAAATCGAGTGCCAGCATTATGACTATAAAGACAATAAAAATGATGAAAAACAGATATCTAGAAATCATTCTCCATTTAGTTTAAGAATGCAAAAATACAATTATTCCTTCTTATGACAAAATTTTTTTGTCCTTAACTCGTTTTAGTATTGTTTCAGGGTGCAAGGTCCTGTGGACCGCGCAGAGCTGATTTGTACGTTAAAAGGTTTCAGGTTTCAGGTTTCAAGTTTCAAGTTTCAGGTTTCAAGTTTCAGGTTTCAAGTTCCAGGTTTCAAGTTCCAAGTTCCAGGTTTAAATTTTAATTCTCAATTCTCAACTCTCAATTCTCAATTTATAATACCCATTATCATGAAAAAAGCTTTGTTCGTCAGCTTTTGGAAAATCGGGGCCTTCACCATAGGCGGAGGTTATGTCATGATACCCCTCATGGAGCGAGAAGTAGTCGACCGGCGTCGTTGGCTCACAAGAGAGGAGTTTCTCGACTGTCTCTCGTTATCACAGGCAATGCCTGGCGTGTTCGCAGTCAATATGGCTACAGTCATCGGCCGAAAGCTTGCCGGTTTTGGTGGTGTGGTTTGTGCCGTCTTAGGTAACATACTGATGCCCATAGCACTCATTCTTCTGATTGCCATGACGCTACGCATCTTTCGCGACAATGCAGTCGTTGAACATATCTTCATGGGACTGCGGCCTGCCGTTGTTGCCATGATTGCTGCCCCCGTGTTTCGTATGGCAAAAGCAGCTAAAGTCACTTGGAGCAATTGCTGGATACCCATCATTGCAGCCCTACTCATCTGGCTCTTAGGTGTTTCCCCCGTATGGGTAATACTTGCAGCCATCATCCTCGGACTCCTCTGGGGAAACATTAAACCAACACCCCCTTCCCTATGATATTTTTAAAACTCTTTTGGACTTTCCTCAAAATCGGCATCTTCACTTTCGGTGGTGGCTACTCAATGGTGGCTCTTATCCAGAATGAAGTTGTTGAAAAACAAGGCTGGATGACGGCTCAAGAGTTCACCGACATCCTCGCCATCAGCCAGATGACACCTGGCCCTATGGGCATCAATACGGCAACATACGCCGGCTATACGGCTGTCGTCAACAGTGGACTTCCCATCTGGGAGGGCATTCTTGGGTCCCTTATAGCCTCTTTTGCTGTCATTATCCTCCCCATAATAGCCATGTGGATTGTCTACAGCTATCTCTCTCGTCATCGTGACAACCCCGTGGTTGACACAATGTTCCGCATTCTACGCCTAACAGTAGTGGGACTTATCGCTGCCGCTGCTCTTCTGCTTCTCACAAAAGAGAGCTTCGGCCTTCCAGGACTTAACAAACAGTTCATTGTCAGCATCATTCTGTTCGTCGCCGTATTCTATTTCTCCTATTGGCGTCGCACAAATCCTATCCTTCTCATCCTCGCCTCAGGCATCGTAGGTTTAGCTGTTTACTCTTTTTAGTTACTAAACCATTTGATTTTAACATCCAATAAAACCTCACTTCCCAAAAAGCTCCTTAGTGGCACATCACATTCAGTCGCACATCACATATAAATCCTCTCGAGGATTCAGAAATAATATTGGAATACTATATTTATTAGTGATGGTGCGAAGTTCTTGGGTGCCAATGAAGAATTCGAGGGTGTCGCGTTCCTTTGTGGTCACGCAGATAAGCATCCCGTAGCCATGCTCGTTTGCAAAACGGAGGGCTTCGGTATCGGGAAATGTCGATTTGGAATTGATGATATGTGGTTGGAAACTAACCTCAAGACCTGTATACAACTTGTGGATTTGCTGCATATTGGCATACCATTTGCTGTGCAGAAACTGGTCTTTGTAATCAAGATAAAGCACATGCATACGGCTGCCAACGAAACGAGGGAAATAGCTCGACCAGATGAACTTATCCTTGCTCTCTTTCTTAAAATCCACCACCATTGCAACGTCATTGTATGCATTGCCGTTGCAATCAACATCATGGCTTCTCTCCCCTATCACGCCCTTTCCTAACTCCTTTTGCACGGTAAGAAAAGCAGCCCTGCAATCGGCGAAATTCCTCAACACATTCCGCCGGTTCATAGGACTCTTCCATCTTGCCTTTGCCGACACCTGAGCCACCACAAGCACGGCATTCATGAGCGTCGGCAACGAACTGAGCACCTGCTTCGTATCGCCGCTCAACGCCGCGTATGTAACATGAAGGTCTTGAGCGTCGAGTGACGAGCGAAGTCGCACAAGCTCTTTTTCTGCCTCATCGGGTGTCACTTTCGTATATCGTTGGTCGCTGATATGCAGCAGTATCAGCCCTTTCTTTAGCCGTTTCGCAAAGAATGCAGCATGGCTGATAACTGTTTCAGCATGCTCCAAATCAGCGATATAAGCTATTATGAACTGGTCTTTTTTCTGTTTCTTTTCCATCTTTCAGAACGTTATCTAATCAGCGTCACATCGCCTTTGAATTGCGATTTCTGCCCATCGGCACAAGTTATACGGCAATGGTAGACGTAAACGCCAGGCATGCACCAGTTGTCGCGGAAACGTCCGTCCCAGCAGTCGTTTATATCTTCACTCTCCCACACCTTTTCGCCCCAACGTGTGAAGATGACGATATGGAACTCGCTGACCCACTCGCCGCTGAAACATAGTTGGTCGTTCTTGCCGTCGCCATTAGGAGTGAATGCATTGGGGATGCGTATGTTGGGTTGCCCACAGTTGACGCTGATGCAGCTCACCTTGACCGAATCCCGATAGCTGCATCCTATTGAATCTGTTACCGTTACCACAAACCATGTTGTATCCTCTGGTGTTGCGGTAGGGTTGGCCGACGATGGATTTTCCACTACCGTAGAAGGACTCCACCAATAGGTGCCGCCAGGAATCTCGGTGACATGAAGCGTGGTGCTGTGTCCGAGGAAGACCACAGTATCATCTGCCAACACATCGATGCTGTCGAACGAATGTTGTCTCTCGATGACCACGCTATCCATCGATGTGCAGCCATTGGCGTCGGTGGCTATCACAATTGCCATACCTTCACAAAGCCTTGTCGCTGTGGAGTTTTCCTCGCCGTTTGCCCATACATAGGTGTAAGGAGCCGTACCGCCATTGGCCAGAGCCGTCGCCGTACCGCTACAGTCGTCGGGACAGCTATTGCCAATGTCCACAATGTCGACAGACATATCATAATTGTCGAGAACCTCAATAGTGTCGAAGAACTGACATCCGTTGCTGTCGGTGACCTGCAAATAGTAAACCCCTTGACATAGGTTGCCGCGAGTAGCCGATGTGGAGCTGTCGTCAAGCCAGAGGAAGGAGTAAGTGGAATTACCTGTCACAGTGATGCTTATGGAACCCGTGCAGGTGTCGAGACAAGGGATGTGCTGCACGGCAGCATTTATCACGGGAGGCTCAGGGTCGGTTATGGTGAAGGGTTTCGTCACCTTGCAGCCATTGCCGTCACGATAGATGACCGTATAGTCGCCGGCACAATATTGGCCGCTACAGTTGGCATTTGTCCAGCTGTTGCCCCAATATGTCCATATATATTGATATGGAGCCACAGCATCAGGAGATGGGATGATGCAGGCGTTGCCCAGACAGCCACCCGGACATTTAGGGTCGATGATTATCATCGTATCGATGATGTCGTAGAAATGGACCTGGATGCTGTCATTCTTATAGCAACCCAACTCATCGACCACACGAGTGTAGAGCCATTGGCCATCGTGAGGCTCGAAGCTCAGCACGCCGCTGTAGATGTTGCTGTTGAGAGTGTCGCTCATATCGCGATTCGACGACCATACATACGTAGGAGAAGGGCCTCCCGTTGCTAGCGTCAACGTGTCGGGAACAGAGCATAAGACGCTGTCGCCCAATATCCAGCTCGTTGCCTCGCCGCTTTCGATTATCTGGGTGAACAATCTCCAGCAACCTTCACTCCATTCAACCCACAATTGGTATGTTCCTGGTTGGTCGGCCATCGGGTTGGCAATGTTGCTGTCGCTCACCTGACCTTGAACCCAGCGATAGGTGAAGCCCACTTCGGGTTGTATGCCTATCTGTATTGGTGTTCCCGGACAAGTGCTGAGGGTGTCTAGAGGCGGCAGGTAAATGCCACTAAGGATGGTGATGACCTTCTCTGTGGTGTCGCTTGAGCGGCAACCGTTGGTCATATAGGCGATGAGGCGAACGGTGTAGAATCCTGCAAAAGGATAGACATGAACGGGGTTAGTGTCCGTCGATGTCTGCCCGTCGCCAAAGTCCCACAGATAGCTATCGCCACGTCCGGTATTATGGAAAGTGATGGTGGTGGGGTCGCACGAGGCGCCGCGGGAGTAGTTGAATTCCGCCACGGGAAAGTCGTCAGTAAGGTTGAAGCGGAAGATGGCGTTGTTGCAGTTGTTGCTATTGTTATGCTGACCGTAGGCGTTGGATGTGACTGGGAAATCGTCGTTTTGGCTGCAGCTGGCACACACCGACTGGTAAAGAGTGCCTAATTTATCGAATCGCGAAGTGCCGCCGTCCACATGGTCGCTGCCGCTATAGTAGCTGCCCGAAGGGTCATGCTGCTCACCGAAATAGGTGGCGTAAACCAGCTGGGCGGCATCCATGTCGATGCTCATCAGGTAGAAATCCTGGCCGTCGGTGCTGCTCTGATAGGCATCGGGGGTAACCGTAAGCCCTGTTGTGCCACCCGAATTCCAGGGATAATTCACGTTGTTCCATGTGAATCCCAAGAAGATACGTCCCCATCCACTCAGATAAATGCGGTTGCAGATATCGACCGCGAATGCCGTCGGTGAGATATTGGGGATACCGCTTCCGTCGCCAAAGACGGTGCTCCATACCAAAGTGTCCAGATTGGGTCTCAATCGAGCGAGAAACTGGCCGCTATTGGGTGTGTTGTAGTTGGCGTTGTGTATCAATGTGCTGCCCGCAGCTTTCGTCTGCCCGAAGAGGAAGATATCGCCGCTCTTTCCGCATCGCACAAAATAGCTCTGGTCGTAGGTCGACGAACCGAAATAGCTGCTTGCCATCAGTTTTTTGCCATAGTATGAAATCTTGGCCACAAAGGCATCGCAACTACCGCCTTGATAACTCATCTTGTAAGCGCCCAGAGTGGTTGGGAAATTGAAGGAGTTGGTGCCTCCTGTCACCACGACATTGTAATCCTCGTCACAGTCGATGCTGTATATCGCATCGTCCTTGATGCCACCTAGATAGGTGCTCCACATCATGTTGCTCAAGTTGTAGTCAATCTTGAATACCACACCCTCCTGACGGCCGCGGCTGAAGGACTGCACGCAGCCTTGAGTGACAGGGAAATCGTTAGAGAAGGTGGTCGAGCCGACATATATATTGTTCAAGTCGTCTGTAATCAACTCCCCACGCGCACCGTCGCCATAGTTGAAATAGAGCGAATCGTTGCCAATCATCACCGTGTTGTAGTCGAACGAGTTGCGATAATTCAAGCCATCGTTGGCGCTTCCTCCCACGTATGTAGATGCCTGAAGTTGACTGCCGTCGCTGCTGAATCGGCACACGAAGATGTCAACTCCGTATGGGAAATCGATAGTGGAGCTTCCCTCGTATTGCAGCGGAGTGCCTCCATTGAAGCTGGTGTCGTATGCGCCGGGGGTCACGGGGAAATTTTGCGAACCTGTGGTACCGAATATAACCAACTCGTCCAAGGAGTTGACGAACATGCTGTGAGGCATATCTGCCTTGTTGCCACCTAGATAAGTGGCATAAAGTCTCTGTGTCCCGCCCGTATCGAACTTGAAGATGCCTATATCGGCGTTGCCGTTATAGGTTCCGTCGTAAGCACCCGTCGAAGTGGGATAACCCGAAGAAAAGACCAATCCCGAAGTGTAGGTATTCTTGTAGCTGTCGTAGCAGCCCGTTGTTCCCCAGTTGTCTGCGGTCGAACCAGTATAAGTGGAGAAATGAAGATAGGGGTCGATGACAAGTTCCTGCGTGGTGTCGTATTTCCCTAGTTTGATAGTTACAGTATTGTCACGCCCGCTTTTCGCCTTGTTGATTCTGTCGTTCAAGACGAATTCTGCCTCTACCTCGACCTCTTTTCCGTCAATAATCTGATAGGCGTATGGCCTCATCTCGATGATGTCCATCACCGATGTCCTCATGACGATATTGCCTTTTTCCAATTTCACTCCATCTACGCCTTCATAACCCATCACTATCTGGGAGGCATCAGCGCCAGGAGCGACGATGAAATCGTATTTCATTGCCCTCTCGGCCGAATAGACCTTCATGTCGATACCGTCATAAAGGTCATGATAAACAACAGCTTGATAAATACCCACTCCCGAACGCCAGCGACTTCGGTCGTTGCCTATGAAATAGTTTTCGTGTCCCGCAGCACGTTCCGTTCCCTCCACTCGCGTCGCCTTGCTACCCTCGAACCATATCCTGTAGGCATGATTCCTATATCTGTTGAATCTGCTTTCAGCTTTCCGCCTGCCGTTTTCTGACCTCCACGGATGTCGAGAGCTTATGTTCTCAGGATCTTCCACCACCAGCGTGAAACAATCCTTCTCCACGAAGAGCGTCGTTCCCATCATCTGCGACCTGAAAAGCACACGTTCTTCCCATTGCCCCTTGTTCTCTGAGAACATTATAAGCTTTCCGTGCCCCAATGTGTCGCGCACATTACGTGCATGCAACCCGCTGGCACACAGCAGCAGCAATGCGAAGATCATCGCTATTTTATATGTCGATAGTGGTTTCAAGTTTCAGGTTTCAAGTTTCAAGTTTCAAGTTTCAAGTTTCAGGTTTCAAGTTTCAGGTTTCAGGTTTCAGGTTTCAAGTTTCAAGTTTCAGGTTTCAAGTTTCAGGTTTTATGGTGCAAGAGCCTGTGGCTCGCGCAGAGGAGCCATGAGTAAAGCATTTTGGGTGTTGGAGGTTGTTGTTTCAAGTTTCAATTATCAATTCTCAATTCTCAATTCTCAATTTTCAAATGTAGCTTCGATGTAGCTTCGATGTAGCTTCGATGTAGGTTCGATTGTAAGTTAGACTAAAGTTAGAGTTAAGTTAGACTTAGGTTAGAGTTGGAAATAATTTTGCTTAATCAATTACAATTCTAGTTGCATGTGCAATTATTCAACTATCATATCATTGGAAATAAGCATCATACCCTTCGACAAACCCATTAAGACCTCAAGAGGCAATAATTTGAAGTGTTCTTTCCCTCAGAATAGTGATGGTTTGAAATTTTTTGCAAAAATACACAAAAAAACTGACCTGTAAGCAGTTTTATTGAAAAAAATTTGATGGGTATAATGCCGAGCATACTGACAAAATGTCAGTAGTTGTGAGGTCATACCTTTTGTTAACGATTTTTTTTGTATCTTTGCAAATTCTTATGATAGCACCTGAGACCATACAACGCATAATGGATGCCACTCGTATTGAGGAGGTTATCGGCGAATTTGTGTCGATGAAAAAACGCGGCACAAATTACATTGCCTGCTGTCCTTTTCATGACGAGAAGACTCCGTCGTTCTCTGTTTCGCCAACCAAAAACCTTTACAAGTGTTTCGGTTGCGGCGAGAGCGGCAATGCCGTTGGTTTCCTCATGAAACATGAGCATTACACCTATCCCGAGGCGCTTCGCTGGCTGGCAAAGAAGTATCATATCGAGGTGGAAGAAGAGGAAATGACCGCTGAACAGAAGGAACGCCAGACGGAGAGGGACGGTCTCTTCCATGTGTCGGAGTTTGCACAGCAATATTTCGCCCAGCTGCTCTATGAGGATGAGATGGGAAAGGCTATTGGCCTCAGCTATTTCCACAATAGAGGCTTGACCGACAACGTAATAAAGGTGTTCGGTTTGGGATATAGCCTTGACGAGTGGGACAACTTCACGAAGCATGCTCGCTCATCGGGTTATAGCGACAACGTGCTGCAAAAGACGGGATTGACCATCTTCAAAGACGACGGCAAGAGCTACGACCGTTTCAAGGGACGCGTGATGTTCCCCATCTTCAGCGTCAGCGGTCGCGTGCTGGGATTCTCGGGACGCATACTCTCGAAGGAGAAACAGGCAGCTAAATATGTAAACTCTCCCGATTCGGAGATTTACAACAAGAGCCACATCCTCTACGGCCTCTATCAAGCCAAAAACTCGATAGCCAAACAGGACAAGGTCTATCTTGTAGAGGGCAACATCGATGTCATATCGATGTATCAATCTGGCGTTGAGAATACTGTGGCATCGTGCGGCACCTCGCTGACCGTCGAGCAGATTAGGCTGATGAGACGCTACACCAAGAACGTCACCGTCCTCTACGACGGCGACAAAGCGGGCATCAAGGCTGCCTTCCGTGCGGTCAATATGCTTTTCGAAGAGGGACTTCATGTGCGAGTGGTGCTATTCCCCGACGGAGAAGACCCCGACAGCTATGCCCAAAAGTATGGCTCCACTCGTCTGCAAGAGTATCTGAAGGAGAACGAGACCAACTTCATCCTCTTCAAGACCAAGGTGCTTGCCGACGAGGTGAAGGGCGACCCCATACGAAAGGCCGAAGTATTGGGCGAGATTGTTCGCACCATCGCCCTTGTGCCTGATTTGCTTGAGCGTACCGAGTATGTGAAACAATGTGCCTCGCTTCTTCAAATGCCAGAGACAACTCTTCAGCATGAATTGGCTAAGGTGCTGAACCGCAAGCTCTATGACAAGACGCAGAACCACACACCCGACCCCAACGACAAAGACCTGAAGGATACCACCAACGGGGATGCTGAAAGCGAACAACAGATTCAGGATAAGAACGATAGAACGATAGAACGCGAAAGAGTCGTGCCTTTCGAAATCAACCCCGACAAGCCGCAAGAAGTCCATATTGTAAGCCTGTTGCTCAACTATGGCGATTTGCTTATACCGATTGAGCAGAAGACAGAAGACGGAAACGCGACAGAGGTAGTGAGCTATACTGTGGCTCAGATGATTGTGGGCGATATCCTGAGCGACAATATTACTTTTCAAGATAGGCAATGCCAGATAATCTTCAACGAGTATGCGAAATGTATCTCGGAGGGCATGACTCATGTTGACACTCAGATATTTGTGAACCATGAGGACAAGCAAGTTCGCGAAATGGCCATTACGTTGATGATGGAAGGTTATCAGGTCAGCAACAAGTGGCAGGAAGACAAGCACATCTATGTGCCAAAACCCGAAGACAGGATTCGCAACGACGTGGAAGAATCAATTTTGACACTAAAACTGAAGAAATTAGACAAGCGCATCAACGATATCGACATCCAGTTCCCCTACGCCAAAGACGACGACGAGAAGCTGATGCTGATGTCGCAAAAGATGCAGCTGATAAAGATAAAACAACAACTCGGACAATCTCTTAACAGAGTGATTAGCTGAGGATTATTGCAAAAAGAAACACAAAAACCTTTAACCATATTGAACCTTTGGACCTACAGACAATAAAAAACAGATATGATATTATCGGCAACGACTCTAACTTGTTGCTGGCCATACACAAAGCCATTCAGGTGGCACCTACCGACTTGAGCATCCTCGTCACGGGCGAGAGCGGTGTCGGCAAGGAGGTCTTTGCCCGCATGATTCACGACAACAGCAGCCGCAAGCACAAGAAGCTGGTGTCGGTCAACTGTGGTGCCATTCCCGAAGGCACAATCGAGAGCGAACTCTTTGGCCATATCAAGGGGTCGTTCACAGGAGCCGAAAAGGACCGCAAAGGCTATTTCGAGGAGGCCGATGGTGGCACAATATTTCTTGATGAGATTGGCGAGCTGCCTCTTGCCATGCAGGTCAAGCTGTTGCGTGTTCTCGAGAATGGCGAGATCATTCCTGTGGGTTCGTCGTCGTCACGCAAGATTGATGTGCGTGTCGTCGCTGCCACCAATGTCGACCTGCTGGCGGCAATCCGCAAAGGGCATTACCGCGAAGACCTATACTACCGTCTTAATCAGATATCTATCTCAATACCGCCGCTGAGGGAACGCAAAGAGGACATCGTGCTGCTCTTCCGCAAGTTCGCCTCCGACATCTCGGAGAAATACCACATGCCGCTGCTGCGTCTGACCGAGGACGGCAAGCAGTACCTGATGGATTACCCGTGGTACGGTAATGTACGCGAACTGAAGAACGTCACCGAACAGATAGCCGTCGTTGAGAGTGAGCGTCTTATCACCCGCGAGATATTAATGAATTATATCCATTATGTGCCGCAGGAGAAGATGCCTGTCCTGTTCCAAGAGGGGCAGCAAAGCAACGTGATTTCCGACCGCGAGCTGTTGCTGAAAGCTCTCTCTATGGGACAGATGATAAACGAGATGCGTAGCGAAATCAACAATCTCAAGCAGATAATCACCACCATGGCTCAAGGCGGCAACATCCATGTGCCGGCTAATGTGGATTCGGGCTTCATGGATTCAAGCAACTACTATCAGCTTGAACCTCAGTCAGGTGCACAGCCCTATGGGGTTCACAACCATCATGATGCTGCCGAAGATGTAGAATTCCAAGATTCCGAGATTGTCGAGAACGAACCGATGTCTTTAGCCGAAAAGGAAAAGTCGGCTATTTTGAGGGCTTTGGAGAACAATCACGGCCGCAGAAAAGCCACCGCCTTAGAGCTCGGTATTTCGGAGAGAACCCTCTACAGAAAGATTAGAGAATATGGCTTGGATGTGCCAAAATAATAAAAAAAAATTGTATCTTTGCAAAAATTTTTTCCAAAGCATTTTCTTCGCAATCATTTAATATAGAGACAAATAGGTATGGAACAGGAAACGATTCAGATAACACTTCCGTCATCTAAAAGCCTTTCGAACCGCTGGTTGATTCTTGATTACATGTCGCGAACAGGCATAAAGATAAAAAATCTTTCTTCATCAAACGACACTCAGCAGCTGGGGCGCTTGTTGCACCAGCTCAAAGGCGGGCGTCGCCACAATTTCGATTGCAAAGATGCTGGTACTGTGGCTCGCTTCATGATGGCCCTGTTAGCAATAACCCCTGGTTCCCATATACTTACAGGAGCAGAGCAACTGCTCAAACGCCCGATGGGTCAGCTGATTGAAGCTTTGCGCGAAGCCGGTTGCTCTATCAAATGCACGGGCGAAGAGGGTTATCTTCCTGTCAAGATTGAAGGTGTTGTCCCTTCGGCTCCTCGCATCAAGATTGACTGCAGCATATCAAGCCAATATGCCTCGGCCCTCCTCCTTGCAGCGGCCACCATGCCACAAGGCGGTATGGTCGAGCTGGTTAGTGCCCCCGCCTCCGAACCATATATCGACATGACACTCAAGGTGATGGAGCAAGCCAAAGTGCAATGTGTGCTCAAGGGTAATCCTCCCACCTACAATGTGTCGCACACCATTCCTCAATGCGATGTTGTGTCCATCGAAAAGGATTGGTCATCGGCTTCCTATTTCTTCGAAGCAATCTCGTTGATGCCCGGCATTCCTGTGCGTCTTCCAGGCTTGCAGAGAGAGAGCCTTCAGGGCGACCAAGTGCTTCGTGACATATATGCAACATTAGGTCTTTCTGTCAATCAGGCAGAACAGTCGGTAGAGATCCGTCGCGACAAAGAGATGGCCACCAGCTTTGAGTTCGACTTCACCAACACGCCTGACCTTGTTCCTGCTGTCGCTGTCACTTGTGCAGCCTTGGGCATCGATGGTCATCTGACTGGTGTCCAGAACCTGCGCTACAAAGAGAGTAACCGATTGGAGAGTCTCGAAGAGGGTTTGGCCAAGTTGGGTCGCAAGATAGAAGTCGGTGAGAGCACCATGACCATTCCCGCAGGCGAACCATTCACACGCGAGTCACTCGATGGAGTTGGTGTTATCGATTCTCACGACGACCACCGCATAGCAATGGCATTCGGAGCATTGAAAGTGCTGAATCCCTCTATCGAGGTAACCAACCCCGAATGCGTAAGCAAGTCCTTCCCTGATTTCTGGAAGATGCTCCAACGTCTTTTCTAACTTCGAAATGAAGGCACTTAGATTATTCATCTTGTCGGTGCTTTGCCTGATGACGGCATTGCCCTCTATGGCCAACGACGGCACCTACTATACTCGCGGCAACCAGCTCGTCCCTCTCCAGGAGACCGACATAAGCGTGAAGAAGGAAGTGCTGACCATCAGCCTCATGGATAACGGCTTCGCCCGCGTTGACGTGCAATACGAGTTTTGGAACCCCGGTTCTGCAAGGCGCATCACCATGGGCTTCGAAGCCGACCCACCCTACAATTTTGACTATAAGTTCTACCCCGACGGCGTGCATCCCAGCATCAGCCTCTTCACGGTGGAGATGAACGGCCGCCAGCTCTCCTATCGCAACGCCGCCTGTGTGCTAGAAGAAAACCGCAATTGCAAACTGCCCCTGCGGTACATCGACACCACTAAGCGCTACTACGTAAATGACGATAACTATCTTTACGAAGACAAAGGCAACAAAAAACCCACAGACAATAATACCGGTTTTCCCTTCGCCTATGTCTACTACTTCGATGCCGATTTCCAACCAGGTCTCAACCGCGTACACCATACCTATGTCTATCGCATGTCCTCGGTGGTGGGAAACCCCTACCTTGTAGATTACAAGCTTACTCCTGCATCACGTTGGGCTGGAGGAATGATTGAAGACTTCACTCTCACCATTCGTGCCGACAACACCGCTAAGCACTTCTTTGTCTTTGACACCCTTTTTGGTAATGCCTCATTCACCGTCAGCGAAGGAATGGGGAAAACACGCCGTTCACAGCATTACGGCAATCCCACAGAAGTGAGTCTCCGCAACGGGTCAATCACCCTCCACTGCACTCAATTCTCACCCAAGAGTGAACTGGCCATCATGGCTGTGGGATACGATGGCATCTATGTTGACAACACCTGCTTCGTTGGTGGCTCCTACGACCGCATCTCACGTGAATACTGGGGCCCCTACGAAAACCAAAGAATGGTTCCTGCCGACAAGGCTTTCCGTCAGCGCGTCATCCGCAACCTGCCATTTGCCAACCGCGGCCATGTCTTCAAAGACAAGCGTCTGCGCGAATACTTCGAAGGACTCTGGTGGTACATGCCCGACCCCACCTATGATGACGACACCAGCGACTTCACCCCCGTCGATTGGGAATTTGTAAATTATAAAGAAGATTGAACATAAGGAAAAAGGATTTTGCATTTTGATTCCTGCTTGCAAAATCCTTTTTTTGTACACCATTATTCCGGTTCGTCTTCGTCGTAGAGCGAATGGTAGACCTCGTAGCGTTTCATGCTGATTTTACCGTTGCGTATTGAGAATACGCCGACAGTGAGGCTCTCGGGAGCACTGTGGAAATGACAGAAATCAGGACCTTCAGGACCTTCGAATGCAATGACACTGCCCGGGAAGTATTCGCCGCCGTCGTCAGCATTCCAGGTGGGACCTTCGGAGGGGTCGTAGTAACCTTCTATGGGGTAGGAATAAACCTCATCGCCAACGACAAAGACCTCAAGTGCAAGTGCAACACTTATCGTGTCACCATATTCTTCGACACGTGTCTTCCAAGCCCCTTTGAATTGTATGACACCATAGCTGTAGCGGTCATTGGAGGATGCCAGCCGTGAACGTTCTACCTTCATGTTGTATCTGTTCTCCAGCTGCTTGATGACTTTGGCTGGAAGGGGTGTAGGTTTGTTGTAGAACTCTTTCATCGGTATGAGGGTGTGGTCGCGGAGATAGTTGTCAGTCACCACGACCCACATGCCCCACATATCATCATCCGGCAGCGTGTTGTCTGGATTGGCAAATGCGTATTTCAGACCTGGTGACGGAATGGATGGGCGGCTGTGAAGTAAGCCAGGGAACATTTTATTGCCTTTGGAGTCTTTAAGTATCTCACCCGTGTATTCGATGGGGTATATTTTGCCAGTTCCCGTCACAAGGTTGGTGTACAAACTGGCATTCTTGCGGAAAACCTCCTGCAGTTCCCAACAGGCATGGTCGGCTTCATAATAGTCGGAGTCTTCTGGGGTATATTTCGGTTCCTCCACTTCGGTCCAGTAGACCATCTGCATGTAGCTCTTGTTTATGATGTAGAGGAACATGGGTGTTTGGTCGGGAGACTGTTGGTCGGATATGACATCACTGGTATCGATGTTGATGGTGACGGTATTAGGTGCATTAGTACAGGCAATAGGTATTGCAAATATGCCGGCAACCAGCAGCATTACAAAGATTACATTATTTTTCATATTGTTTGTTTTACGATAGCTATGTAAAAAGTTGAATTATTGCCATAAACGTTTTTTCATTGATATTATTGTGTATATCCGTCAAATAAGCTTATCCCGGCATCAAGAATATAGATGCAGAAAACTTCGAGGGCCTCAATTTGAAGGTCATCAACGTTCCTGCCAAGAAGGCCGATTACTACAAGAAGCGCCTGCCGGAGGAGTTGCACAGCCTCATCGTGGAGCTACCCGCCGAGCAGCAACTGCGCGGCGGGCGTTTTATATAGGGTGTGTTCCTTTGAAGAAAAATATTGCAGAACTGAGAAAAAGTTGTATCTTTGCACCGTAAATAGCGGTTTGGGAAATGAATATTTCGGAATTTAAATTACAGTATTACAACGGTTAACAATACAATAAGTTGACAGCACAACACGCCAGGGAGTTATGCTGTACAAACATTATGTTTATGAAACATAATTAATAGGAAGATGAAATTCGTTGACAGAAAGAAAGAAATTGAACGTATTCAGCACTTGTTAAACTCCGATTCGCCATCGTTTGTCATTATCCGTGGACGGCGCAGGATTGGCAAATCAACGCTGATTGGAAAAGTGCTTACAGAGAAGGACATCTATTATGAGGCCGACAGGACTGACTCGGTAAACCAGATGGCCGGACTGTCCAGTATGGTAGCCCATGTATTCCCCGGCTTTGACGATGCCATATATAAAGACTGGCGCGCATTGTTCGTTGCCATCAACCACCGTGTGACAGAAAAGATAACCCTCTGCCTGGACGAGTTCCCCTACCTCGCAGAGGGCACCCCTTCGCTTCCTTCTGTCATTCAAGGCTTGCTGGATTCAAATACCGACAAGTTGAAGTACAACTTGATTCTGTGCGGCTCGTCACAGCAGATGATGTATAACCTCACACACGATGATAGCTCGCCGCTATACGGGAGGACGGATGCCGACTTCGGTATGAAAGCAATCGCTGCCAACTATCTGCAGGAGGCCTTGGGTTTGGATGCACAGGCGTGCATTGAGCACTATTCGGTATGGGGAGGAGTGCCGCGATATTGGAAGCTGGCAGAGTCATCCAGCACGCTTAGGGAGGCCATCTGGGCGAATGTCCTGTCGGACATGGGAGCCCTCTATGAAGAACCCCAACGCCTTTTCCGTGACGACATGAAGGATATCGTCAAAACATCGACCATTATGTCGGTCGTGGGAAGCGGAGTCAACCGTCTCTCTGAGATTGCCTCACGGCTGGGTGAGCCGGCAACTAATCTTTCCAGGCCTTTGGCAAAACTGATAGACCTGGGCTACCTTGAAAAAGAGGTTCCCTTTGGCGAATCAGCGAAGTCGTCAAAGAAAAGCCTTTACAGGATTGCTGACCCTTTCCTTCACTTCTATAATAAGTTCGTGGCGCCTAACAAGTCGTTTATCGAGCTGAGGCGTGATGCGCCTGTAGTTGCGGCTTTCGAAAGGGATTTCCCCGGCCACGGGGGTTACTGGTGGGCGCATATCTGCCGTGATGCCGTCAGCGGGAACGAGATAGACGGAGTTGCTTACGGGATGTGCCGCCGCTGGTGGGGAAAGATTACCGTGATGAACGAGGAAGGCCAGGCCGAGAGCAAGGATGTTGAGCTAGATATGGTGGCCGAATCGCTTGACCACTCTACAATCCTAATAGGAGAATGCAAGTGGACAAAAGGTGAGAACGGCCGACTTCTGACAAATGGCATTAGTAAGATAGTGCCTTTCCTGCCGTTTGTAGAGGGAAAGAAAGTTATTGTCAAACTGTTTACTAAAGTGCGTCCAGATGAAGACCAAGGCAACGCCCTGTTGCCTGAGGATGTCCTTCGGCTACTTTGACATCATAACAGAATCTCCGATTATCCACAGAATGCCCGCCGAGCAGCAAATGCTCGGCGGGCTTTATTTTTCCGAAAGGGAAGTCTCCTGAGTAGTTACCGCTCTATTCCATCCCAACGGCATCATGCTATCACCGGTTATAAAGCAAAATCAAACAAAAAAATGTATTTTTATTTCATTGAATGACAATACTCTAAAAATAAATTTGCAATTTTTTCGTTCTATGATGGTAGTTTTCGGACGTTTTTGCGACTAATAAACCAAAAGCGCTTTTATTGATGAATCAAAACAAAGAACATATTGCATTTATGGAGATGCTGCGCCGTTCCGACAGCACCATCTTCAAGATATGCCTTATGTTTACCGACCGCGACCCCAAAAACGTCAAGGATATGTATCAGGACATTGTATGCTCATTGTGGGAAAGCTGGCCGCGCTTCCGGGGTCAGTGCAAGGAGAACACATGGGTCTACAGCATCGCCTTCAATACTGCAGTGTCACAGGTGCGCCACCGCTCATTGTCACCCATGTTCCTCTCGCTCGACGACAACACCTACAACTACCTTGCCGAAGAAAGCAAGAACAGCCTCATTGAACGGCTCTATGAACTCATCGACCGACTTTCGCCACCCGATAAGGCTCTCCTGCTCCTCTACCTCGACCGGATTCCGGCGCGTGAAATGGGTCAGGCTCTCGGAATAACGGAAGCCGCCGTCAACCACCGTATCGAACGAATAAAAGATAAGCTCAAAACCCTTAATCAAACGACTATATGAATAAAGAAGATTCTTTGCAAGAACTGATGACCGCTTGGCAGCAGCACAGCGACCGCATCGAGCAGATTGCCGGGCAGCACGACTTGTCGCATATCAAACTCGTGCCGCGTCTGTTTGTCCTCTCCTCTCGCCGCCGCCGGATTCTCTCTTCTCTGGCGATGGCCCTCGTCTGTCTCACAGTCATCGTCGGAATGGTTATTCTCCGTCAGCATTATATTTCAGACATCTTCGATCAATTCTTCTTCGCCTTCCTTGCCCTGCTGATGGTCGTGACCCTTATCCAAAGCCTTCGACAAATATTCCTTCTCCGCCAACAACCCCAACTAAATTTTCAATTTTCAATTTTCAATTCTCAATTCTCACCTTATTCCCGAGCCGCAGTTTTCGCTTCTGTTGTGGTGATGTTTCTCTTTTTTGCCGTACCAATACCAAATGACCGTTCGATGTCACAGGCCTCTCTGTCTCATCGCAGTGCAGCCATTACTAATGTATCATTTGTTTTATCCAATATAATATGAGACCAAAACCGAAACAAATCATATTATCGGCCGTCATTTTCCTTGCCGTTTTGGGAGTGGCATTGGCTGTGAGATTGTGGCCTCGAACAGTTCCGTTCGACCAGTGCAGCGACCTCTACAAGCATTATGCCAATGTGGAGGGTATTGATGCCACGTTCATAAAAGATTATAAAGTAAATGACACCGTCTTTGTCGATGTCACACTGTTGGAGGCAACAGATTCCGTTATTTGGACCAGCCTAAAAAAAGATTTTGATGTACCCAACCCATCTCCTAACTTCCAGCAATTCATAGACAACGGAGAAGATTTGATTTATGTAAAACTCATTCCCAAGTCCACTACCACAGATACCATCCTCACCCCATACCCTAATGATGTTCTAGCCATCTCCCACTTGAAGCGCACATTAACAGTTTTCCACATCAAAAATAAGGAAGAACTAAACGCAGTAAGACACTACAATTACGACAAATCTACTAATCAATAAAACAGATATTATGCGTAAAAATTTCATTACCATCGCACTCTTTGCAGTGCTGTTCGTAATGCCAGGAATAGCCTTGGCATCAACGATAAGTCCGTCGGATGTGGACGACACAATACCTGCAACCCCGCGTTGTGACAAGTACTATTACACCAAATGGTTCGACGACTGCCCGAATTGGCGACCCAACGGCGTATGGGATAGCTGTTTCTGCTTTAAGTATGAATTTGGCAGATTGTTTTCGGGCAAGCTTGCCAAATGGGAATATGTCCACAATAGGCGTATGAAAGTAAAAGGATTGGCGGCTATGGTGAATGCCTACACTCCGCCAACGGTCGACGGTGCCCCAGGGAATCTGAAAAACCCCG
>CADBOG010000056.1 GCA_902796265.1 uncultured Bacteroidota bacterium | reverse complement strand
TGCATCAACGATAACGAAAAATTCAACAAATTTATCAATATTGCGGCATTTCGGGAGGTCGCTTAACTACTCCCGAAACTTGAATTACTATATGCCGAATGGCGGTGCCGTTGGCGGTGGTGATGCGGAGCAGGTAGGTGCCAGCTGCGAGAGAGCCGAGGTCGATAAATCGAGTCGGATTATATGACGCAAGGTTATTTTTTCTTTCATGCAATAATAACTGACAACTTACGTTATAAAATTAAACTGTATTCAAGTCATACGCCAATACCGAAAAAAATAACCTTTCTTTAATAACCTCCATAACTTTACAAAAATGAAGAAATCCCTTATACTTGTTGGCCTTTCTGCCCTCTGCATGTCCTCCTGCGTCACCCTCGGCAAATATGAAGCTCTCGAGTCACGCAACGCCCAACTTCGCCGTGAATTCAACACAACCCAGAGCGAACTCAGCGACCTCCGAGACGAGAACGCCAACCTACAGCGCCAAAACCAGTCGCTCAACACTCAAATCACCGACCTTAACGACCTCCGCACCCAGCTCTCGGACAGCATCTCTGGTCTCCGTCGCGACATGAGCAACCTCAAGATGGGTTATGACACCGTCATCGAGAACTATAACCAGCGCATCACAGGACAAAGCCAAGACCTTTCACGTACGAACAATCTTCTCGCAGCTCGTACCAAAGAGCTCAGCGACAAAGAGGCAGCCTTCCAGCTGAAAGAAGCCGCCTTCCAAGCCAAAGAGGCCGAATTCCGCGCCAAGGAATCGGAGTTCCGCATCAAAGAAGACCAACTTCTATCCAAGCAATCGGAACTTGAACGCAAAGAGGCCGATGCCCGTCAAGCTCTCGAAGCCAAAGAACGCGAGCTCGAGAACCTACGCACCAAGCTCAACAATGCCCTCGTGGGATTTGCAGACAAAGGTCTGAAGGTTGAGACACGCGATGGCAAAGTCTATGTATCAATGGATTCCAAGCTCCTCTTCCCCTCGGCAAGCTGGACAGTTTCGAAAGACGGCAACGAAGCCATCAAATCCCTTGCTGCTGTGCTTGAGCAAAATACCGACCTCAACATCATGGTTGAAGGCCATACCGACAACGCAGCATATAAGGGTAGCACCGCTGTCAAGGACAACTGGGATCTCAGCGTCATGCGTGCCACCTCTATCGTGAAGCTACTCCTGAAATACGGATCCAGAATCGACCCTGCTCGCATCGAAGCCTGCGGCCATGCCGAGTTTGCCCCCAAGGTGCCCAACGACTCTCCTGCCAACAAGGCCCTCAACCGCCGCACCGAAATCATCCTTACTCCAAAGATGACCGACATCCTCAACATCATCGACAAATAGCACCTGCGTATTGCTACATTCGATTCAAAACAATTAATCTTCAATATGATACCTTTCAAAAAGCTGCTATTATTCGCCATAACACTGGTCATTGCATCCTCATGCATATCCCAAAACAAAACAAAAAAAGATAAAATGGACAACGAACGACTCACCTATTTCAGCTTTGACCATCACAATTCGATGGCGATGTACTACGGCGAGAAATACAAAGTCTCTCTCGAGAAAGATGGCCGTATACATCTCATCATCGACGAAGCATTCCCTGATGAGAAAGAGTTCTATATCAACGATTCTTCAATATTCGACTCTTTATTGGCAATCGTGAGAACTTATAAGACTGACAAATACAAGAAAAATTATCAGCCAAAATTCCAGGTGTTTGATGGCGACTCATGGAATTTGTACTACAAATACAACACCGGCCGCAGCGTCAGTGCGGATGGATATATGGCCTATCCTGACAATTACCGCGACATGCGTAAAGCCCTCTCAGCCTATTTCAAGAAATGGCGTGAAACTACAGAAGGTGCCATAACAATAGATTATTTTAAGATTACATGCAAGAACAACAAGGGACGCGACGAGGAATACTCTATTGAAAGAGGCGAGAAAGAAGCCACTATTACACTTCGCGATGCTGAACAGAACATCCTTGAGACCATCACGGTCAGCAATGAGTACCTCAACGAACTCCAGAAGGTGGCCAATGCTGCACAACTAAAAAACACAATGTATGACTACCACGCCACCGACGAGAATGCTACGCGTTGCGACTTTGTTGCACGATACAACAACGGTGAGACCTATAGCGGTTATACATGTTTCACCAAATACATAGGCCATAAAGAATCCTCACTCCTCGATTTCTTCCAACAGTGGAAGAAGCAATAACGAATCACTGTCGAGTCTCAGGAAACGTCACATGATTTATTCCACGTCATCAGTCTTTGGGGATAAAGGAGCCATCATCCTCGATTTTGAGGTGGGCATCTTTGAAGTCTGATTGCGTTAGTGAGCGCATAAACTTGGCCACTTTGTCCTCGAAGTCAATCTTGGGACCCACACCGAATGACTGAATGAAAGAGTGTATGCGGCCACTGATGAGATGGCCTTTGTGGTCGATGCGAGCCACAAGCACTGGTGCATAGCCCGAAATCCCTGTGACATTGATGCCTCCAGGTGTGCAGAAATTTCCCAAACTATACGCTATCAGATGTCCATTGTAAAGCTCGATAGCGCGACATACGTGAGGTCCGTGACCATAGACTATGTCAGCACCCTCGTCGATGCAGAGGTGTGCAAAGTGGCGGAGATTGCCTCGATGCTCTCCAAGAAAGCTCTCTGAGCCTTGCGGCAAATGAATCTTGTCCTTACCCTCAGCACCTCCATGAAAAGAGACAATGAGGATGTCGCACGAGTCGCGCAAAGAATGGATAATCTCCTTAACCTGGTCTTCATCCTGATGACTATAGGTGTAGGTGTTGTGACCGAAGGCGCAGAATCCATAGGTCACTCCTCCCCTCTTGAGCGTAGCTGTGCGGCACATGCCTTTGACACCGGCATAGCGTATGTGCATGCTGTCGAGCATCATCATCGTCTGGCGGATACCCTCTTTCCCAAAGTCATTGCTATGGTTGTTGGCAAGGCTAAGGAAGTCAAAACCAGCTTCTTTAAATAATACTGCATAAGATGTCGGCATTCGGAAAGCATAGCTATGTTTCCCTTTGCCTTTTGTGCATTTGCCACCTTCGCAGATAGCACCTTCACAGTTGCCGACAGCGATATCAGCTCCAACTAGCAGTTGGCGAACATCATCGAAGAGGTTGCGACCACCATTCTTGGGAAGCATAGGTTTAGGATAAGTGCTGCCCAGCATCATGTCGCCCACCATCGCAATAGTGATAAGTGAATCGGCAGAAGAGGTCGGCTCTTTTGCTTTTTCTGTTTTACCCACAATAGGATTGTTAGCCACTCTTGTTTCGGGCGTTTCAACGATGATAGGAATAGGAATTGCAGGGTCATAGTAGTATATTTGTTCGAACGCCTGTTTCTCATTGGATGGCTTGTTGGACGGAACCTGGCCAGTCACACGGCAGGCACCTACATAGCGACACTTGTAATAGGGTTCCTTGGAGGATGTAATGCGGACACCGGTGCTTGAGGCATGTATGAACTCGAACTCCGTACCCGAAACAGAGGTAACGATGCCCACATGGCCTATGCCTCGATGTTTGCCGCGACCTCCCCAAAAAACGAGGTCGCCCCTACAGAGTTCATCAATGCTGACCTTGGGGCCTTGCCTGTACTGAGGACCAGCAGATGATGCCAGAGAGACTCCGAATTTGGAATAGACATATCTCGTGAAGCCTGCACAATCGAATCCATTGGGCGTCTTACCTCCCCAACGGTAAGGTGTACCGATATAGCGCATCGCTTCCTCAATAACCATATCAGCGACAGTGCCGGATTGGTTATACGAAAGACCTTGCGAGAAAGTATTTCCAGCAGCAAAAACAAAAGTAAACAAGAAGGCAAACATCATTTTGCCAGCAAAGGAACGCAACACTCGCGCACCGCTATCACATTTCATCATACACAATCGGTTTTGATTATTAAATAACTGTGTGCGTGCTTATTTCAAAAAATGTATCTAATAATCAACCGCCACATCTGTTTTGCAAGTAAGCAAAACGACCAAAACATAGTTTTGCAGGCATGCAAAACCTCACAATGAAAATGCAAAAATACGAAAAAAAATGAAACCTTTTTGAAGAAATTACGTATTTTAGTCTTTTTTAAGACTACTCGATTCTGTTGTAGTCACAGAATCAGACGTTTCGGATTTCTTCTCCGAATAAAGGTCGAGGGCGACAATAGCTGCCGTAAATGCCCAAAAAGGCACCGAAAGTTTGTCGGTATCCAAAAAATTATTGAATATACCGTGGACATAATAGGTCAAAAGGCTAAGCGTAAAACCCAGAGCCATGCGACCCACATTACGGTCAACGGCTGTCCTATAGACACGAACGCCTGTGGCGAAAGTCAAAAGGAATATCGCCAACATACAAACCACACCTGGGACTCCCTGCTCCGTCAGAGGTCCTATATACTCACTATGGGCATTGCCCAAATTGCCCGAATTGGTACTGATACGTGAGAGCTGATAGCTGCGTTGATAACTGGCATAACGGAACTGGAATGTTCCGGGTCCGCAACCGAGGACCGGTCGTTCCTTAAACATTCGCATAGCCGATGCCCATCGATTAAGGCGTTCCAGATTAGAGTCATCGGTCGATATGTTGGTGATGGATTTCACCTGTCCCGAGAGGTCGTAGGAAGAGTCCTGTTTGTTCTTGCTGAGCTTGTACATAACGTCCGACTGGAATATGAAAAAACCGGTTACGGCAAGAGCAAAAGCCATAAGCATCCATTTTACCTTCATACCCATACGGATGGCAAAATAAACGAATATAGCTCCAGTGACACTAATCCACGCCGCACGTGAATAGGAGAAGAAGAGTCCCATCAGCAAGATACCAAACCCGCAAACCAAAAGAGGCTTCATCCACTTCTTCCCTTCATGCGAGAAGGCATAATAGAATGCAATGGGGACAAATAGCGCTATGACGCAGCCATAAGCGGTATGGTCGTTATAGAATGGTCGCATAACGCGATGGAATGTCTGCAAATCATGATAACCACTGAAAGTCTTGATGGTAGCATAGAGTATGACGACGATGAGCGACACAGCATAACAGAAGACCACTTTACGCATGAGGTCGCGGTTGCGGAAGAGGTGAGCAGATGCGAAGAAGAATGGAACCATGAACCAGAGGCGTGCTGCAAAATACTTGAAAGAAACTGCAGGAAGCACTGAGGTAGATGATGTTATTATCATCCATACAAGCATAGCAAGCACGGCGATGGTTACCGGATGGCGGAGAATACGTTTGTCATAGGAACCGCGAGCCAGAAGAACACGGAAGAAAAACATCACCGTAAAGAGAATCATCATTGGCTCGACGGGCATGGAGAGTTCCATGCCTGGAAGGATTGTAAAGTTGATGGCAAAGGGAGTGAGAAGGGCGATGACCATGAGACCTGTCTCAATCTTGAGGACAAAAAGCAAGAGTACAAGTCCTGCAAATGGGAACAGGTATAACCAATTGATGTCCCTCGAGAGAAGGACGAAATTGGCAGCAAGATATACCGCAGTGGCTAACACTGCGGTAATCAAGGCAATATTTTTCTTAAACCAATCCACTTGGTTTAAGGTTATTTGTTTGATGTTGTAGTTTGTAATCCTTTTCTATCCTCATTTTTCATATCGACGAGGAGTAGGAGCAGGATAGCGAAGGCAAGAGCTCCGATGGTACCAAGGGCCACGATGACAGCACGTTTGGGATAGGCTTTCATGTCAGCAGGAGCAGCTTTGTCAAGCCAGAATTTATAGCTTACTTGCTTGTTCAAATCGACCTTTGTCTGAGTCATGCGGGTCTGAAGTTCAGCCAGTTCCTTGGTCTTATTGCTGATAAGCTCGGCAATGTCAACGCGGCTACGGTCTTTGCGCAAAGTGTCGTTGAGTGCGCGAATATCGGCTTCCATCTGACTGCAAACATCCTGCATAATGAGACAAGCATCATTGGCACGAGCGCTATGGATGCGGTTGCAAACAGTGTCGTAGTTGGCGGCAATAAAGTTTGCGATGTCGGCTGACCATTGGGGATCAACGTCAAGAACAGAAACCTCGACGCCAAGATAATCGGTGCGGCGAACATTCACATTACCACGATAGTATTCATGGAGAAAGTGATACTTGTGAGGATCGTCCTTGCTGATGCCATAATGTTCCATCAGATTGAAACGAGCACACACATCATCCTCCATCGACTGTGAGGAGAGTATCTGTATTGCATACTCGCAGTCACGCTCAATACCATAATCCATATAGTCGAGGCTGTAGCGTTCTGCAAGAATAGCCTTCGAAAGACGATTGGAATTGGTCGGGAAAAGAATTGCCGTTGACTTGTAACGGGGAGTCACCATAAGCGATGCCACCAGCGATACAGCGAAAGCTAGTACGAAAACAATGACAAGAAATTTCCAATGGCGCTTGAAGAAGCTGACGCTGTGCTTCAAATCAAAATTGTTACCAAAATCAGACATTTTATTTTTTGTTTATGTTGATATGTTGTACGTTGATATGTTGGTTGTTGATACGTTGATATGTTGAAACCATTCATCACCAGTCCATCCGTTCCTCTTCTTGCTGACGATACTCTATGCCCTTCTCGGGACGGCCGCAATTGCTAACATTGTTCTGGACACCCTCAATCTGGCTTTGAGTCATAGCGACACCGTCATCTTCAATAAAGCAACTGTCCCAATAGGGGAATGCATCTGACATATCTCCAGAATAATAGAAATCAAATCCGATAGCACCAAAGGTGTAGAGACGGCCATCTACTTTGATATGCGAACCGCCACAACGTGGAGCATCGTGAGGATGCGACTGAGAGAAACCGACATTGAAAAGGGTGCAGAGGATGTCGGGACGGTCGGAAATATCAAATCCAGCTCGTTTCCACTGAAGCATCGTCTGATGGAGTATGCAACCAGTATAAATATATGAGTAGAGGTGATTGCGATAGTCGACCAGGCGATTGAATCGTTCCATCTCATGGTTATCGGTCTTAAAATCGAGGAGATTCTCATAATGCTTACCCATATAGAACTCAGATGTTGAGTCCTTCAAGTGATCCTCAACCATGCGTGCAGTATGCTCCTTGATGCCGTTAACACCATAAGAGAACTGCGACTGGACGGAAAGCATCTTGACAGGGCCGAGGTATTTCTTCACAATCTCGCGGTTGCTATTAAACAGGCGAATCTGCTCGCCAACCAGACATGCCACTATCAGTCGTGGTTCCACTCCCGTCAGACGTCCTGCCTCGACAAGCAAAGCGCTGTCTTTCATAATCGAAGGCTTCAGTAGTTCCCATTCGGTGGTTGCCATCCAGGGTATTACCGTGGGCGATTGCTGAGCGGGCCTACTGTCATATACCTTCTTTAGGTCGGCAAGGAATGAGTTGTAGTTGTCGCTGCTATCCGTATAGAGCGATGCCGCAGCAATCATACGGTCGACTACGAGAGGGTTATCGCTGCGTTGTGCAGCTTCGAGGATAAGGTGGGCATTCTCGGGGTAGTACTTGCCAAAAGCAGCAAGCTTCAGATATTGTTCAAGCCAGAGCGCGTTGCGCTGCTGAGGAGTCAGGTCGCTGGCCTTCATCTGCTCCAACTCGCTGACCGACATCAGGTAGCGATAGTTATTGTCGACAGCACCATTGTTGTTGGTCAATCCAAGCTTGAAAATGCCCCACGCTGCTATGATGCCGAATCCGGCAAGAGCAAAGAGGTAGACGAACACATTGAATATCCGTCTACCTATCGACGGTTTCACTGTCTGTTTTGCCTTAGGGTTTTGCATTAAATGGGAATGGGAAAGTTAAGGTAGAAAAAAGAGATAGAGGGAGTTAACTAAGGTTTTTCAGGAATTCAACTTTTTCGAACAAGGTTACATCCATAAGGATAAAGACAATAGCACCAGCAATATAGCCAGCCAAAGCCAAGAGGGTTATTTTCTTGAGATACCAAATGAAATCGATCTTCTCCATACCCATAACGGCGACACCTGCTGCCGAACCGATAATGAGGAGCGATCCACCAGTACCAGCACAATAAGCCAAGAATTCCCAGAATGGATGGTTCTGGATGAAGATAGCGTCGATGCCTTCATGTGGATACATGCCCTGAACAGCGGCAACAAGAGGAACGTTGTCGACAACCGATGAAAGGACACCGATAATGAGGTCGATAAGGAAGAATCCTCCACCAACTACTTCCGGATGACCGGCAGCATTGGTTTCGACGGTAAGGAAAGCATCGTTAAGGCCCTGAGCAAGACCGCCAAGAATACCAGCCACCTTGAGGCAGGAAACTGCCATAAGAATGCCAAGGAAGAATAAGATGGTCGGCACGTCAACATGCTCGAGTGTGCTGACAGCGGTGGGAAGACGATACTCTTTGGAATATTTGCGGCTCAGAATCTCGGTAGTAACCCAGAGGATGGAGAGACCGAAGAGCATTCCAAGATAGGGAGGCAGGTGAGTGATGGTCTTGAACACAGGAACGAAAACCAATGCGCAGACACCCATAATCAGAACAAGCATGCGGAAGCGTAAAGGCACCACGATACCCTCTTGCTGACTCTCGGGACGTTCGATATCACCCTTGAGAGTGAAGCCCAAAATGAAGACAGGTACTGCCATACATGCAAGGCTTGCAATGAGAGTTTTGACGATGATATTAACAGTAGTAACCTCGCCCTTAATCCATAGCATGATGGTGGTAACATCGCCAATGGGGCTCCAAGCACCACCAGCATTAGCAGCCAAAATCACCATACCGGCATACAGCCAACGCTCCTTCTTGTCGGCAATGAGCTTGCGAAGCAGTGCGACCATAACGATAGCTGTGGTCATATTGTCCAGCAATGCCGAGAGGAAGAAGGTCAGAATGGAGAGAATCCAAAGCAGACGCTTCTTGTTGGTTGTCTTAATCTTGTCGGTGATGATAGTGAATCCCTGATAGTCCTCTATGAGAGTGACTATGGTCATAGCACCGAGAAGGAAGAATACAATCTCGGCCGTCTCACCCAAGTTGTCGATAAGATTCTCGGAAATGAAAGCACGCCAGGCATCATGACTCATAGTAGGGTCAAATGCAGCATTGCAGAATGAGAAAATCGACCAGGTAAGAACACCCAACAACAGTGCAGTGGCTGTCTTGTTAACTTTCAACGGATGCTCAAGCGCGATGCAGGCATATCCGATGATGAAAATGGTAACCAATGTTACTACCATGATGGTAAAAAGTTTAAAGGTTTAAAGATATTAAATGATTAAATATTTCAAATAAAGATTAAAAGGTTTAAATACAATTATCTAATCCTAATTCACTTATCTCCTATTCTGTTTCTGCATTTCCTCGCTCATTTTCTGCATCTGCTCGAGGCGCTGCTGGAATTTCGATTTCTTTTGAGGCTTGTTCTTGTTGGCAAGGTCACTCTTTGCCATACGGGCGCGAACACGTTCCTCCGTCATGATGGCACGCAGACCAAACATCTGAGCCATAGAGAACAACAGGTTGAAGAAATAGTAGATATTGAGAGCTGCCGACTGGCTGTTAAAGATGAAGAGCATCATGAACGGCATAAAATACATCATGAACTTCATGCCTGGCATAGAAGCTTGACCCTGCTGCTGCTTCATGGTGTATATAGTGTAGAGGAACTGCATGGCGAACATCAGGAGGCAGAAGAGACTCACATGGTCACCATAAAGTGGGATATTGAAAGGCAGGTTGAGAATCGAATCGTAGCTCGAAAGGTCATCACACCAGAGGAACCCCTTCTGACGCAGCTCTATAGAGGCAGGATAGAAGCGGAACATAGCATAGATGATAGGCAGCTGAAGCAACATGGGCAAGCATCCTGCCATAGGGTTGATACCAGCACGACGCTGCAGCTGAGACATAGCCTGCTGTTTCTGCATAGCCTGTTCCTGTTTGGGGAATTTCTTGTTGATGGCCTCCATCTCAGGCTTCAGATGACGCATGACAGCACCTGTCTTATAGCTGCTCCAGGTGAGAGGAGAGATGACAATCTTGAGGAGGAGTGTCAACACGATAATGATGATGCCGTAGTTCCAGCCGAAATTCTCGAGGAAGTTGAAGACCGGAATGATAGCAAATCGGCTAACCCACTGGGTTAGGAAAAAGCCCCAACCAAGAGGAAGAATACGCTCAAAGCCACGATGCATATCACGCAACTCGCGATACTTGTTGGGACCGAAATAGAATCCCATATCAAGAGTGAAGTTGTCAGCAGTAGCATCATAGTCAACACCGAGCGAGCTCGACATATCGCAGAGGTAGTTGTCGCTATCGTTGGACTTGTCTGTTGCCACCTTCAGCGACTGTGCGTTGCGGAAAGCATTCTCACCCATCAGAATAGCGCAGAAGAACTGCTGCTTATAGGCAACCCATTCGATAGGGGTAGTTATCTGTTTCTCGTCATCGCGACCATCGCGCAGACAGTCGGCATTGTCCTCGACATTCTTATAATATAATGTAGTGTAGAAGCGTTCGCTGTCTTTGTTGCGATTGGCGTTGCGTCCCTTTTGGCTACGGTCGAACTGTTCCTGGCGGTTGAGTCGGTTGTTCCAAGTCAGCGACATATTGGGTGAGACGTTGACGTAATCTTTGATATTGTGGAAGTTGACATCAAAGTCGACCTCGTACGAAGCATGACGGAAAACATAGCGGAACTCAAGGTATGCGTTATCGTCGACGGGCAGAGAATCGGCAGCAGTGACAAATGCACGGAAACAGAGCACCAGCGAATCACCTTCTCCCACAGTCAGTTCGGTATCTTGCGACAACGGCTGGTCATTGGCGAAAACTGCAAAAGGTATTCTGCTGGTATTAACGATGTCACTCTTGGAGTCAACAAAAACGAGGTCGATATTATTGTCACTAGGAGTCACCACTTCGAGGGGCATGCTATCGAAAGTAGTGTACTCGTCGAGGATGACATTCTGCACCGAGGCACCAAGCGAGTGCAATTCAGTGCTTATGATGTCATTCTTGACCTTGACACTGATGCGAGGATTAGAACCGTTGGAGGCGAACTGGCCAAGATTAACACGTGAGACGGCCATGAGTGCGCCCGTGCTATCAGTCCAAGTACTGTCGGTCATTGCGAGGTTGCGGAGCGAATCCTCCACATGCTTCTGGCGGTCAGCGGCACGCTGGATACTGTCATTTCGCAAATACTCCACATAAGCGAGCGAATCTTGGCGACGACGTTCAGCAATTTCCTCGTCGCTGGGACGAATCCAGAACATATAGCCCACAAAAACCAAGAAAATGAGCACTAAACCGATAATAGATTTTTTATCCATATACGCTATAAAATATTATATTTCTGACAATTAAATCAAGTTTAAACAATAGAGATTGAAATTGCAAATATACACTTTTTTTAGAGGATAACAGATTAAAAAATAAAAAGTTTAAAAGTGCAGCTTCAAAAGAGTTTTATTAGGGCAATATGTATCGTGCCGTTATACTTCCAAAATATGAACTACTGATATGCGGAAAGTAATTATGATTTCAGAAAAATGACTAAAGATGGAGGGTATTTATGTCTATGTTCCCAAGTAGATGAGTCGGTGCTCCCAAGTAGATGAGTCGGTGCTCCCAAGTAGATGCACTACAGTAGCCATACAGTAGCCATACAGATGCCATACTCGACTGTATGGCTACTGTATGGCTACTGTATGGCTACTGTATGGGAGCTCCCTTTCAGCTACCTCTCAACTCCCTGTCTACACCCTGTCTACACCTTGCCTGCACCTTGTCTACACCTTGTCTACACCTTGCCTACACCTTGCCTACACCTTGTCTACACCTTGCCTACACCTTGCCTACACCTTGCCTACACCTTGCCTACACCTTGCCTACACCTTGCCAGCTCCTAATCATAAATGGTTTGCCTTTACGTAATGTAATTGTGTTTTTTCGCCTACGTACAATAAAAGCCTTTATTGCTCGTTATTAATAAACTATGGTCAAACGTTGTTTTTTGAAGTCGCCTCAGGCGTAAAAACGGCAACGATACACAATTGCTATACATGAAATTCATTAGGTATATAATACTTTCTTTTTTGCTTGTTACTTCCAGCACTTCAATAGCTCAAGGCATTGACTACGACATCCTTTGCGGATTGCAGCAGCAACGCACATCCACTATGAGCAGAGTTATGGAATGGACATCGAACAGTCTTGTTCTTGCACCTGTTGTACCAGCCAGTTTTCTCCTCACCGGATACAAAACCGACAACCCGCAAATAACTCAAGTAGGAGCTGCAACAGGAATAGCCTTCGTGACAGCTTTTGTCGTCACCGAAGGATTGAAATTCACCATACGACGGCCACGGCCTTACAATGGATATCCTGACGACCTCATTCCGGTGAAAAGAACCGTAGGATATTCTTTCCCTTCCGGACACACATCCCTTACCTTCTCTGTTGCCACATCCCTGAGTCTTAGTTGCCCAAAGTGGTATGTCATCGCACCCTCGATGCTGTGGGCATCAAGTGTCGCTTTTTCACGCCTTT
>CADBOG010000055.1 GCA_902796265.1 uncultured Bacteroidota bacterium | reverse complement strand
TCATTAAATGCCATAATTTTCAAAGAACTCTCTGATATTGCGGCTCGTGCCGCCTAATTTGTTAATTTTTTATTTCCGAACTATTGTATAATTAATTCAACCCATTTAATAGGTTTTATTAACATAATCGCAATCCCTTTGTGCGTACTGCTAAGGTCATCGGTATTTGCAAACCAATTAACGGTTAATTGTCATACTCCAATTCATAGCAAGGATAAGTGTTGAAAACAAATGGGATTTAAAAAGACTATTTTTCATTTTAAATTGTTGTTTTTTATTGAATTGTTGCTGTTTTTATAATTGGCTTTCCGAGTTTCTGTTTGACATCAAATTGATTGCCAATTGATTGGTTTGTTTGTATATAATTACAATAAAATGCAAATATAATAATTTTTTTGTAAACCAAACAAAAACGCAGTTCGACATTCGAAACTTTACCTCATTCGCACTATGGTTACTCCATCTCCACCTGACTCGAGCGAAGCCGAGTGGAACGACTGTACTTCGGGGATAGACTGAAGTCGTTGGCGGACAATGGTTTTGAGTATCCCCCACCCTTTACCGTGAAGGATTCGCAACTCTTTCTCGCTGAGTAGCTGGGCATCATCAAGGAAATGCTGTAACTCGTCAAGAGCTTCCTCTGCACGATGACCACGGAGGTCTAGTGTCGGTGAGAAGACTTTACGCTTTTCGTTGATATCGTCATAGATAGACTGGAAGCGATTGTTTTGACGCTCTGTACGGTCGACGGGGATTGCTTTCTTCTGGGTCTTGGTGAGGCGGTCGACAGCTATTGTCATACGGAGACTGTTACTTTCGACGACAGCCTTTTTCCCCTTCATTTCCACAAGCTGTCCATAGGTGTCGCCACCATCGATACGCACAATATCGCCTGGCATAAGAGGACCCATTGGGATACTCTCTTTTTCTGCTGATGCGTTTCCCGATGTGGTATGATGATTATTGCCCGACGAATGAGAGGAGTTTCTGTTTTCTCTTTGATGAGTGCGATGAGCACTTTGTTCTTGTGCCTTCTTCTGTTCCGTTTCGAGGCGTTCTGCTTCGAGACGCATCTTCTCGCGAGCCTCGCGAGTGCGTTCCCTTTCGGCATTGGCCTCCTTAATGTCTGCAATGGTACGCTCTACGGTGCGGTTTGCGTTGACAATGATATTACGAGCCTCCTCTCGGGCATCGCTAAGGATGGTATGCTTCTTGTCCTCGAGTTGTTCTGTCAGTCTCTGGTATTTCTCAATCACCTCGTTGAGGAAGTTGTCGCTCACTATGAGTTCCTGCTCCTTGCGAGCAATCTCCTGCTTGTCGAGCTCCAACTGCTGCAACTGGTGTTCGAAGTTGAGCATCTCCTTGCCAGCCTTTTCCTCAGCAGCTTCAAGTATGTCGAGTGGGAATCCTATCTTGGTGGCAATCTCGAAGGCAAACGAACTGCCAGGATGACCTATAGCCAATCGATAGAGGGGCATCATACGTTCGGTATCAAAGAGCATTGCACCATTGATGATGTTATCAAAACGGTCGGCCATCATCTTCAAGTCGGCAAAATGGGTAGTGACGACGCCAAAGGCTCCTCTACGGCATAGCTCTTCGAGCAAAGCTTCTGCAATGGCGCAACCGGAGCGAGGCTCAGTACCTCCACCCAGCTCGTCGAGAAGAAACAGTGTGTGGTCGTCGGCCACAGCAAGCAGCTCTTTCATGTTCTGAAGATGCGACGAGTAGGTGCTCAGGTCGTTCTCTATCGACTGCTGGTCGCCGATATCGATAAAGACGCGGTCGAAGATGCCAAATTCGGAAGTCTCGCGACAAGGAGGCAAGAAGCCGCATTGCAGCATATACTGGATAAGGCCGACAGCCTTTAGGCACACCGACTTGCCTCCGGCATTAGGGCCGGAGATTATCAGAATAGTTGAATTGGTTGCTTGTTGTGATGTCAAAGTGTTAAGCTGAAGGCTGAACGGGACCACTTCCCTACCCTGCTCTTTATGAGAAAGGAAGAGCAAGGGATGACGGGCATCAATCCAATCCATCATGGGTCGGTTGTTGACTGTAGGTAGCACACCTTGTATGTCGAGAGCAAAGAGTGCCTTGGCACGGAGGAAATCGATGCGAGCCAGAAACCAATAGGCTGCAGTAAGCTGAGGTATCTGAGGACGGATATAGTCGGTGAAGGTAGATAAAATGCGAAGGATTTCGTGACGCTCGTCAAACTCAAGTTCACGAAGGTCATTATTAAGCTCTACCACCTCAGAAGGTTCAAGATAGGCCGTCTGACGCGTTGCCGATTCATCGTGGATGAGACCTTTGATTTTGCGGCGATGGGTGTCGAGCATGGGAATGACGAGACGCCCGTTACGGATAGTCACTTCACCGTCTTCAGGAGCCCATCCTTCACGTTTTGCACGAGAGAGAGAACGTGCAATCTGCAGGTCTACCTCGTTGCGTTTGCGTGACATCTGACGGCGTATTTCCTGCAGTTCGGGCGAGGCATTATCCATAATCTCGCCCTTGTCGTCTACAATCTTGTTGAGACGTTTGGAGAGCTGAGGATCCAGTTCGACACGTCGCGCCAAGTCATGCAGTGCTGGGTATTTTTCACCATTGTCATCCATCAGAAAGCGTACACATGCCGAAAGGGTATAGAGCGAAGCACGGAGGTCGGGTAGTGTCTCAAGGTCTATGACGGTACCAGGTAGCTTTATGCGAGCCAGCTCGTCGGTCATGTCGACAAAGTCCTGTGATGGGAATGCATTCTCCATCAGTATTATCTGACGCATCTCCTCGGTCTGTTTGAGCTGACGGCAGACACGCTCGTAGTTGGAGCTGAACTCCACATCCTGCACCATGCGGGTGGCGAGGATATTGGTGGTTTTCGCAGCAACAATATTCTTTATCTTATCGAAAGAGAGTTTGGTTTCAATCATCATTACGAATTATTATCGTATCATCACATTATTTCGAGGAAGCGAATCAATCGAAGTCGAGGTTAAAAGGCCAGTGTTCTCTGAAGGTCTTGAGCTTGGCGGCAGACAAGGTTGCCTGAATGATTGATTGCCCGATAGGCTGAGTTGGGTCTTGTGGTGGCAGCTCGGCAAGGGCTTTGCCTTTGAAGTCGACAATAGCAGAGCATCCAGCGTATGGTATGCCTGTGCTGTCGGTACCAGTGCGGTTGCAGCCTACGGCATAAGAAAGGTTTTCGATGGCACGTGCTTTGAGGAGCGTTGACCAAGCCTCGTAGCGAGAACCTGGCCAATTGGCACAGATGAGCAGCAGGTCGTAGTCAAAATCGGGACTATTGCGAAGCCACTTGGGGAAGCGTAGGTCGTAGCAGATGGCAGGACGGATGTGCCAGCCACGCCATTCAGCGGTGATGCGTTGTGTGCCTCGGGCTATCTGCGATGCTTCGCTGCTCATACGGAAGGTATGGCCTTTGTCGTAAGTGTCTGCTGTTCCATCCGGACGGACGAGGTGCAACCGATTGTAGACAAGGTCGTCCTCGCGAACAGTCCATGTGCCGACGAAAAGGGCATCATGCTTTTTTGCCATCTCGACAGCGAAGTCGTATGTGGGTCCCATTGGGGGTTCAGCCTGACGTGCCATGTGGTCGCCGAAGCCCGTGGTGAATGTTTCGGGAACGACGAGGATGTCGCTATCCCCTACACTATTGAAAGCATCTGATACTTTACGATAGTTGGCATCGGGATCTTCCCATGCGATATCCTGTTGATATAATGATATATGAAGATTTTCCTTCATTAAGGGAAAAGATGGATTAAGTGAGGTTATTAGGCCAAATGAGGTTAACGTTGAAGATATTGGTATTTGGGACTGATTGACTGTTCACTGGCAGTTACAGACATAGTCCCAGCGTTTACGGGGCGATGGGAGCAGCTCGCGGATTGCCTCCTGGTCGTCCCATTTAAGGGGACAGACCCTCATGTCGATGACTTTCAGAGAGCTGTCAAGTGCCACAAAGGATGGCGGGAATGCTATCACTCCTGTACACCAAATTATGAGTTCTTCTAGCTTTGTGAGGGCTGACATCTCGTCGGGTAGTTCGAGGATGGGATTGCGGCTCAAATTAATAATCCTCAAATTTGTCAGCTTACCCATCTCGGCAGGAACGACACGAATCTTGTTGCGACGCAAGTCTAACTCTTCGAGGTTGGTCAGGAGACCTATCTCGGGAGGTATTGTGTCAATAAAGTTGCGACCAAGGTCGAGACGGCGGAGGTTACGCATCTCGAAAACCTTGGGCGGAATCTGCTTGAGACGCTTGAAGCGGAGCTGGAGATTGTAGACAGAATCGGGATTGCGGACATCCTTGAGAGACTTGTAGACCCTGTCCCTCTGTGCCATCACGCTAACACATCCAAGACATATTATTAGGAAAAAGAGTATTTTTTTTTTCAAATCGTAAGGATTAAGATGGTTATTTTAATGATTAAGAGCCAAAAGGGTTTCTTGTCGGTCACGGTTGAGTTGGGATTTCAGTTCTTCCTCGCTGTCGAAGCACATCACATCACGCAATCGTTTGAGGAATGATACATGGATGGTCTCGCCATACAAAGGGCGGTCGAAATCAATAATATTAACCTCCAAGGTACGCTGAGATAACCCAAATGTTGGCTGGCCTCCAAGATTACCCATAGCTGCAAATGGCTTTCCATCCATCTCGACACTCATAGCATAGACTCCATCAGGGGGAAGGAGTTTGGATGTTTCAGTAAGCTCGACATTGGCTGTGGGGAAACCTAGGGCGGTACCAACATGGCGTCCTTTAACAACAGTGCCTGTTAAAGAGTATGGCTCGCCAAGCATAAGGTTAGCGAGCTGCAGATTGCCGTCGAGGAGAGCCTTGCGAATCTTGGTAGAGCTGACCTCAATACCTTCGACCTTGACAGGCTGGTCGTGATGGATTGTGAAGCCGAGTGTCAGTCCGAGTTCTGGCAGAAAATTGAAATCGTCGCCCTGACGCGAACCGAACTTGTTGTCGTAACCCAAGAGGAGAAGTTTCATTCCGAGACGGTCGACTAAGATGCGAGATGCAAACTGGCAAGCGGAGAGGTGAGCTGTCCGCTCGTCGAACTGCATAGCCACCACACATTCTGCCCCGCAACGCTCAAGAAGTTCCATTCGCTCGTCGAAGGTGGTAAGAAGGGGCATCGCCTCAGTGGGACGCAACACTGAGCGCGGATGGTTGCGAAATGTTAGCACCACCGGCTTGAGTCCCTGCTGACGAGCCTTATCAGCCAGATGACTAACCATCTGCCTATGTCCGACATGAACACCGTCGAACATGCCCACCGTGACAGCAGAATTGCAGCCCAAACCGCTAATATCGTTGAGGTTATATATATTCATCGAAAGTAAAAAGATTTACAAAAGTACAAAAAAAATTTGTATATGAAAAAATAGTTGTATCTTTGCAAACGCATTTGAAAACAATTTTATTCATTAATTAATTAAAAATCAAAGTTATGCCTGCAAGAATCAGATTGCAACGCCATGGTAAAAAGAATCAACCCTTTTACCACATTGTCGTAGCGGATGGTCGTGCACCAC
>CADBOG010000054.1 GCA_902796265.1 uncultured Bacteroidota bacterium | reverse complement strand
CCGCAAAAGATTGTGCCCTACGCCATGAACAAAGGTATTAGCGAGGCCAAGGGCGACATCATTATGCGCATCGATGCGCATACCTTTTATGAACCCAACTATTGCTCGGCCATCGTCAGACGACTGAAAGAGTTGGATGCCGATAACGTGGGTTGTGTGTGCAAGACGGATGTGCTCAACAAGACCCCCAAGACGCTCGCTATCCGCGAGGTGCTGAGCAACAAGTTCGGCGTGGGCAACTCGGCCTTCCGCACGGGTATCGATGGGGTAAAGGAAGTAGACACCGTGCCCTTCGGCTGCTGGCCGAAACGGGTGTTTGAGAAATACGGCCAATACGACGTGCGTTTGGTGCGCAACCAAGACATTGAGCTGAGCAAACGCATCATCAACGGTGGCGGTAAGATTTTCATCATCCACGACACCTTCTGCACCTATCTGGCCCGTGAGACCTTCAGCGGACTGGCCAAAAACAACTTCGGCAACGGCAAGTGGAATATCCTTACGGTATATTACACTAATAATATGAAATCGCTGTCGTTGCGACATTTTATACCGTTGCTCTTCGTCCTTGGACTGATAGTACCGACACTTGTTGGTGTCTTCTGGCATCCTGCATTGTTGCTGTCGGCTTTTGTGCTGGTAATGTATTTGTTGGCATTAGGGACTGTGAGTGCAAAACTTGCCAAGCAAAAGCATCTGAACTTTTTCTTTCTACTCTGGAGTTTTATTACCCTGCATTGCAGCTACGGCTGGGGCTCGCTGATGGGCATTCTCTCATTGCCGTTCACTAAACGATAATATGCCAGGATTGGTGCACGAGGAGGCTTTCTTTGTTTTTTTGCGTGTGGGGTTGTGGAAGGAGTGTATTGAAATCAATGGCCAGTTTACGGCCATTGATTTTGATAGGGTTTTGTCTTTGGCCGAAAAGCAGTCGGTAATTGGTATTGTTGCTTATGGAGTAGAACGCATTACGGCTCAAGAGCATCATCCCGATGTTTCTCTTACTGAGAAGTTGAAGTTTACTGGCAAGGCCATGCTGATTGAACAGCGTAATGTGGCAATGAACAATTTTGTGGGTGAGTTATTCGGTCGACTTCAAAATAATGGAATTAATGCTGTTCTGTTGAAAGGGCAGGGGGTGGCACAGTGTTATGAGCGTCCTCTGAGGCGTTCATGTGGTGATGTGGATTTATTGCTAGATGAAGATGGCTTTGTAAAAGCTAAGCGTTTATTGTTGCCGATTGCTTCGGATGCAGGGAGAGAGTTTGAATATGAAAGGCATCAGGCATTGGTTATTGGCCCATGGTCTGTTGAGTTGCATGGCAGTCAACGTTGCGGTCTTTCATCAAAAATCGACGCTGTGATTGATGAGGTGCAAAAAACAGTCTTTGAAGAGGATGATGTGCGTTATTGGCAAAATGGAAACGTGAAGGTCCCCTTGCCTGGTGCGAATAGCGACGTTATTATGATTTTTACCCATTTTTTGAAGCATTTCTATAAGGGTGGTTTGGGGTTGAAACAGATTTGCGACTGGTGCAGGCTGCTGTGGACTTATCGTGAGTCTATAGATGTGCAAAAGGTGGAGTCTCGAATTACGCGGATGGGTTTGGTGAGTGAATGGAAGGCTTTCGCTGCTTTTGCTGTTAAATATCTTGGAATGCCTGTCGAGGCTATGCCTATGTATGATGATGCACATAAATGGAATAGGAAAGCTGAGCGTATAAAGGCTTTCGTGTTGTCGGTAGGCACTTTTGGCCAAAATAGGGATATGAGTTACTATGGCAAGTATCCTTACCTCGTAAGGAAGTGCATATCCATGTCGCAACGTGTTGGCGACCTCGTTAGTCACTCTCTGATTTTCCCTCTGGATTCGCTGCGGTTCTTCCCGAGAATTATATTCAACGGTCTGCGGAGCGCAATGAGAGGAGAGTGATTGCACTGATTTGGGACTAGTATGGAACGAGCCTTATTGTGGGCATTTATTGAGGCTGAGTTAAAGACCGTAAATTTATAAAGGAGGGTGTCCTTGTGTTCGGGACACTCTCTTCTAATATCTTATTGTTATGTTGTTGAAATATCTTTTTGACCGAATAGTATCTTTTTTCGGTCTTATTTTTCTTTCTCCTGTCATGCTTGTCGTGGCTATTCTGATTCGCGTCAAGATGCCGGGTGGTCACGTACTGTTCAAACAGAAACGTGTGGGCAAGGACGGCAAACTGTTCACTATGGTTAAGTTCCGCACTATGACGGTGAACCATGGCGGTTCGTCAGTCAGCGTGGCTGGTGAGAACCGTATCACGCCGCTAGGGGCGACTTTACGTAAATACAAATTGGATGAGCTGCCTGAGCTTTGGAATGTGCTGAAGGGTGACATGAGCTTTGTGGGACCGCGTCCCGACGTCCCTGGCTATGCTGACCAGTTGAAGGGCGACGACAGGGAAGTTCTCAAGTTGCGTCCTGGCATCACTGGACCTGCCTCGCTGAAATATCGTGACGAGGAGGAACAAATCGCCGCTTTTATTGAAAACCATAAAAACCGGAAATGATGAATAATCCTGATTTTTCTTCTATGACTGACGAACAGGTGGCTCTGTGGTACAACGACAATGTCATTTTTCCTGACAAGGTCCGCATCAACCGCTACTATCTCCATCATTATTCGTTCTGGACTGACATCAAGATGATTTTTGCCACTGTGCTGGGAAAGAGGATTACGTACGGTGGTGAGGAGATTTGATGGTTTCAGGTTTCTAGTATGAGGTATTTGAAGGCTTTGTGGCCATTTTGCGGCTATTTGTTTTGGCCGAGGTGGTGAGTTTAAAGTTTTTGGTTGAGGGTTAATGGTTTATAGTCAGTTTGAAAGTTGGTAGTTGAAAGTATGTATTATTTACTGAAGCTCCTCTCTCAACTTGTAGTTCAAAGTTTCAAGTTCTAACAGCACCAAACATACACTAAAGAAAGTATGACCCTAATCGTTGCCACACTCTGCCCCGAAGGAATCGCCCTGGCTGCCGACAGCAAGTGCATGGTGAACAGGTGTTGGATGGACAGCGAAGCCCAGGTAGTG
>CADBOG010000053.1 GCA_902796265.1 uncultured Bacteroidota bacterium | reverse complement strand
TGCAGAGAAACCGCATGCGGCAGACATGGCCTTGAGGATGCGGCGGTCGTTCACGCGAATCTTAAAATTGCCCATACCCAGTCGGTGCAGCATCTCGGCAGTAGCCGAGATAAGTTCAATCTCGGCAAGGTTGCTGCCATCTCCAATGATGTCGATATCGCATTGTGTGAATTGGCGGAAGCGTCCTTTCTGTGGTTTGTCGGCACGGAATGAACTGCCTATCTGCAGGGCCTTGAAAGGGTAGGGAAGGAGGTTCTGGTTATTGACAAAGAAACGACTCAGCGGCACGGTGAGGTCATATCGCAATCCGCTGTCGCATAGCTCCTCTTGTCCGTCAGCCTCTTTAAGTTTTTCCCCGCGTTTCAGAATCTTGAATATAAGCGATTCGTTCTCGCCGCCTTGCTTGTTGGTAAGGTTCTCTATATGTTCAATCACAGGAGTCTCTATCAGCGAGAAGCCGAAATTTCCGTACGTCTCTTTTATCAGACGCAGCGCATATTCTCTAATCTCCATGTCTGCCGGCATCTGTTCCGGCATACCTTTTACGGGGGTCTTTATCATAATATGTTTCTGTTTAAATGACGATTTAAAAAACGATGATTATTGCATAAAGAATTGCAAGTTATTCGCTTATGCAAATAATGGTAAAGCAATTAATTTTGCAAATTTACATTTTTTTTCAAAATAATACTCCTTTTCGCTTCTGAGTTGCATTCATATATTGAATTTCAAATAATTTTTTGTCTTTTGAAAAAAAATCGTATCTTTGCAATTTTGAAATTGTACTACAAATGCTTGTCTGTGATGCCGTTTTCGCTTGCATCTTCGTGAATGACAGGCAAATGTTTGTAGTGGCAATTGCGTTTATAGTTGATAAAAAATTGCATAAATATGAATATAACAGTTAATCCTTTAGGTAATGTTCAGGTGGCAGAGCCATGCTCTATCATTGATTTGATTTTGAAAATCAAGCCCGAAGAACTGAACAACTTCTGCGGTGCAAAAATCGACGGCAAAGTTGTGGATTTGAGAGATGTGGTCGATAACGACTGCGTAATTGAGTTGCTCGACAAGAGTAATCCCGAATCGCTTGATATCCTCCGTCATACTACCGCCCATATCATGGCTGAGGCCGTGAAACACCTCTTTCCAGAAGCAAAAATCACTATCGGACCCGCTACCGATAAGGGTTTCTTCTATGACTTTGATTTCCGTCCTTTCAATCGTGAGGACCTCGATGCCATCGAGAAGGAGATGAAATCTATCATCAAGAAAGCTACCCGTCTGGAACGCAAAATCGTCTCCCGCGATGAGGCTCGCGCCATCTTCGAGGAAAAGCAGGAACCTTACAAACTCGAGTTGCTTGATGCCATCGCTCCCGATGCACGCATAACCATCTACAGTCAGGATGACTTCGTAGACCTTTGCTCGGGACCTCATCTGCTCAACACTCGTCTTATCAAGGGTTTCAAACTGATTGCCAACTCCAACACCTATTGGCGTGGCGACCGTAATGGCAAGTCTTTGACCCGTATCTTCGGTGTTGCCTTCTTCAGCAAGGAAGACCTCGATGCTCACATGGAGCACCTTGAGAATATCAAGAACCGCGACCACAACAAGCTGGGTCGTGAAATGGAGCTTTTCACTACCGTTGATGTCATCGGTCAGGGATTGCCGTTGTTGCTTCCCAAGGGTGCCAAGATTGTTCAGACGATGCAGCGTTGGATTGAAGACCTTGAAGACAACGAGTGGGGCTACATCCGCACTAAGACCCCATTTATGGCAAAGAAAGACCTCTATGAGATTTCTGGCCACTGGCAGCACTATCGTGACGGCATGTTCATCATTGGTGACCCTGAAGATCCTGAAGTGCTTGCTCTTCGTCCCATGACTTGCCCATTCCAATATTATGTATATAAGGCTTCGCCCAAGTCTTATCGCGACCTTCCGAAGCGCTATAGCGAGACATCTACACTGTTCCGCAACGAAGATTCCGGCGAGATGCATGGCCTTACGCGCGTCCGCCAGTTCACCATCTCCGAAGGCCACCTCATCGTGCGTCCCGACCAGATGGTTGAGGAGTTCAAGAAATGTCTTGCACTCGCAAAGTATTGCTTGACGACACTTGGCCTCCAGGATGATGTCACTTACCATCTCTCCAAGTGGGATCCCACCAATACGAAGAAATATATCGGCACAGCCGAAGAATGGGAACAAAGCCAGCAGCATATCCGCGATATCCTCAACGAGCTGAATATTCCGTTCGTCGAAGATGATGACGAGGCAGCATTTTATGGTCCTAAGGTCGACATCAATGCCCAGAACGTATATGGCAAGGAGGATACTATGATAACTATCCAATGGGATGCCCTCCTCGCTCCTCGTTATGATATGTTCTATATCGACCAGAACGGCAACAAGGTTCGTCCCTATGTCATCCACCGTACCAGCATCGGCTGCTATGAGCGTACCTTGGCATGGCTTGTGGAGAAATACGAAGGAGCATTCCCGACTTGGCTCTGCCCAGAGCAGGTGCGTGTGCTCCCCATCTCCGAGAAATTCCTTGACTATGCCAATGCCATCAACAAGGAACTCCTCAAGGCTGGTATACGCTCCACTATTGATGAACGCTCAGAGAAGATAGGTTACAAGCTTCGTGAGGTACGCATGCAGAAGCTTCCCTATGCACTCATTGTCGGTCAGAAAGAGCAGGACGAACAGCTCGTCTCTGTCTGGAACCGCAAACTTGGCGACAAAGGTTCGTCGAAACTTGCCGATTTCATCGAGCTCATCACTCGTGAAATCAACACCAAGTCCCTCAATCCACTTGAGTCGTAATTGTCCATAATTAATGTATTTTCAGGCTGCCCATCCCCATGAGCAGCCTTTTTTCTCTTAATTAATATTCAATATTTTTCTCATTATTTCCAAATCTTTTGTATTTTTGCAATCCACAAACTCATGCAATGGAAATAGAAATAAGCTTCTATCTTCTTTTGTATGTGTGAGTTATGATTATGCGTAATATTTCATAAAACATATAAAACCAAACAAAAATCCACTTTTACTACTAAAATAACTATTGCTTCTAATCACAAATCTTTTAATTTATAATTTTTAACTTTAAATTTATTGGCAGCCCCATTTAAACCTCAGCCTAACAAGGGTCAACGCACACGCGGACCCGTCAAGAAGGAACCCGACCACCGTATCAACGACCGTATAACTGCACCTGCAGTACGTGTTGTGGGAGAAGGTATGGAACCCACCATTATGGACATTCGCGATGCTCTCCGCATGGCTTATGACCAAGATCTCGACCTCGTTGAGATTTCACCCAACGCCCAGCCTCCAGTGTGCAAAATTGTTGACTATCAGAAGTTCAACTATGAACTGAAAAAGAAGCAGAAAGAGATGAAGGCCAAGTCGAGCAAGGTGGTTATCAAGGAGATACGCCTTAGTCCGCAGACCGACGACCATGATTTTGAGTTTAAGCTCAACCACGCAATACGTTTCCTCAAGGAGGGCAACAAGGTCAAGGTCGATATCTTTTTCAAGGGTCGTGCCATCCTTTACAAAGAGCAGGGTGAGGCACAGCTGCTGAAATTTGCCGAGGCTCTGCTTGAATATGGCAAGCCGGAGCAGATGCCGAAACTGGAGGGCAAACGCATGCTCATGCTCATCGCCCCCAAAAAATAGCACATAATGCTGAAGCAGCAATGCATGAGTCTGCCTCACGGCAGAGTTCATCATAATACGCTGCGCACGCCATCATAAACTTTTAAACCTATAAAACAGTAAAGTAATGCCTACATTAAAGACTAAATCGAGTGCCAAGAAACGCTTCGCTTTCACCGGCACTGGTAAGATTAAGAGAAAGCATGCCTACCACAGTCACATTCTGACCAAGAAAGAGACTACTCAGAAGCGTAACCTCGACCACACGACCCTCGTGAGCCGTGACGACGAGAAACGCGTCAAGAGAATGCTTCTCTCGAGCGGTATGTAATTCACCGCTTGTCGCCGTGTCAGCCCTCGTGGCTCTCTTCGGCTTCGGAGTAATTAACCATTATTTACAGCACAAAAGTGTGATGAAGAGGGAGCGGACCATTCGCAAACGTTTTCATCACCGCTGAAATGAAAAAAAATTAAACATTTATGCCAAGATCAGTTAACGCTGTAGCTTCAAGAGCTCGCAGAAAAAAAATCCTCAACCGTACCAAAGGCTATTGGGGAAGAGGTAAAAACGTTTGGACAGTAGCCAAAAACAAATGGGAAAAAGGTCAGACCTATGCATATCGTGACCGTAAAAACAAGAAGAGAGAGTTCCGCGCATTGTGGATCAACCGTATCAACGCTGGTTGCCGCATCAACGGCATCTCCTATTCTGTTTTCATGGGCGAACTCCACAAGAACAACATCGAACTCAACCGCAAGGTTCTTGCCGACCTGGCTATGAACAACCCTGAGGCTTTC
>CADBOG010000052.1 GCA_902796265.1 uncultured Bacteroidota bacterium | reverse complement strand
TCTGATAATGAGTGAAATAATAATATAATGTAATTCTATGCAAAAAAGTAAAATTGGTCTCGATTTTGAGAAAGTAGAGCATGCAAGAGGTATTGCGCGCAAAATTGCCGATCAGGTGCAGGATTTCGTTGAGGGTTACACAACGGTGGCTGTTGAGCGTACGATATGCCGTCTGTTGGGCATAGATGGCATCGACGATAACGAGGTGCCGCTGCCCAATGTCGTAGTTGACGAACTGAAGTCGAAAGGGCTTCTGGGTCAGGGTGTTGCATTTTTTATCGGCAACGCTATCATAGAGACGGGCAAAACTCCGCAGCAGATAGCTGATGATATTGTTGCTGGCAAGTTGGATTTGACGCAGTTGCCAATGCACAGCGTAGCCGATGCTGCGAAGGCAATACAACCTTTCGTTGAGGAGAATGTTACGAAGGTCCGCAACAACCGCTTGCGTCGCGAGAACTATATCAATACCATCGGAGAAGGCTCGAAACCATATCTTTACATCATCGTTGCCACGGGTAACATCTATGAGGATGTTGTCCAGGCACAAGCAGGTGCCCGTCAGGGTGCTGACATTATCGCCGTGATTCGTACCACAGGTCAGTCGCTGCTCGACTATGTGCCTTACGGAGCTACGACAGAGGGTTTTGGCGGAACCTTTGCCACCCAAGAGAACTTCCGCATCATGAGGAAGGCACTCGACGAGGTGGGCGAGGAGGTTGGCCGCTATATCCGCCTTTGCAACTATTGCTCGGGACTCTGCATGCCGGAGATTGCCGCCATGGGAGCCCTCGAGGGTTTGGATGTGATGCTGAACGATGCCCTGTACGGCATCCTGTTCCGCGACATCAACATGCAGAGAACACTTATCGACCAATATTTTAGCCGTATCATCAACGGTTTTGCAGGTGTCATCATCAACACTGGTGAGGACAACTACCTGACGACAGCCGATGCATACGAGGAGGCTCATACGGTGCTGGCATCAGACCTTATCAACGAGCAGCTGGCTCTTATAGCCGGATTGCCCGAGGAGCAGATGGGTTTGGGACATGCATTCGAGATGGATCCCATGCTCGAGAACGGATTCCTCTATGAGCTGGCACAGGCACAGATGATACGCGAGATTTTCCCCAAAGCTCCGCTGAAATATATGCCTCCCACGAAGTTCATGACTGGCAACATTTTCCGTGGCCATATACAGGATGCTCTTTTCAACATCATCGGCCAGTGGACACATCAGGGATTGCAGCTGCTTGGTATGCCGACAGAGGCTATCCACACACCTTTTATGAGCGACCGCTACCTCTCGATAGAGAATGCCAAGTATATCTTCAACAACATGAAGGATATTGGCGAGGAGGTGGAATTCAAGGAAGGTGGCATTATCCGCTCGCGTGCCAAAGAGGTGCTCGACAAAGCAACCGAGCTGCTTGAGAATATGGAGAGAGAGGGCTTGTTCACGGCATTGGAGAAGGGAATCTTCGCCAACGTGAAGAGACCGAAGAACGGCGGCAAGGGCTTGGACGGCGTTACGCTCAAGGCCGAGAACTATTTCAACCCGTTTGTCCAGATAATGAAGGGAAAGAAATAAGGGCAGACAGCAATGTCACAAGAACACCTAAAGACAATTTAAACAGTAAAAAAACATTTAGACCTTTAATACTTTACAATCATGAGTGAAGGTTTGTATTCAATGGAGGCCAAGGATTACGACAAAACCTTAGACCTCACCAAGATAAAGCCATACGGCGACACCATGAACGACGGCAAGGTGCAGCTGAGTTTTACATTGCCCGTCCCCGCAGGAGCCGAAGCCGAAGAGGCAGCAAAGCAGCTGTTGAAGAAGATGGGCTTCGAGAATCCGCTCGTTGTATACCAGAAAGAGTTGACCGAAGGGTTCTGCTTCATGAACTGCTACGGTTCGTTGACACATACGGTGGATTACACTAACATCCATGTTCCGAAAGTGGAATCGACCACGATGGACATGCACGAATGCGACGAGTATATCCGCGAGAATATTGGCCGCAAGATAGTTATCGTGGGAGCCTCGACAGGAACCGACGCCCACACGGTGGGAATCGATGCCATCATGAACATGAAAGGTTATGCCGGTCACTATGGTTTGGAGCGCTACGATATGATAGAGGCTTATAACCTTGGCAGCCAGGTGCCTAACGAGGAGTTCATCGCAAAGGGCGTAGAGCTGCATGCCGATGCATTGATTGTGTCGCAGACAGTCACGCAGAAAGATGTCCATATCAAGAACCTTACAGAGCTGGTGGAGATGCTTGAGGCTGAGGGCTTGAGAGACAAGGTTATCCTGATTTGCGGTGGTCCCCGAATCAGCCACGAACTTGCCAAAGAGTTGGGATATGATGCTGGATTCGGCCCCAACACATACGCAGACGACGAGGCTTCGTTCATCGCGCAGGAGATGGTGGCAAGAGGATGGAAATAAGTCGATAACAAAAAAATAACAACAATAAAAATAACAACAATGGAAAAAGAACAGATTAAACCTTTTATCGCAAGACGTGCAGCACAAGAGCTGCATGATGGTGATGTCGTCAACCTGGGTATCGGATTGCCGACTCTGATTCCCAACTTCTTACCCGAGGGAGTCAATGTCATCCTCCAGTCGGAGAATGGTATGATTGGTATGGGCCCTACACCAGAAGAGGGCAAGGAAGATCCTTGGTTCATCAATGCTGGTGGCGGATACATCACCCATATCGACGGAGCCTCCACTTTCGATAGTGCAACCTCGTTTGGTATCATTCGCGGCGGTCATGTCGACGTCAGCGTACTGGGTGCCATGCAGGTAGACGAAGAAGGCGACCTTGCAAACTGGATGATTCCTGGCAAGAAGACTCCCGGAATGGGTGGCGCAATGGACTTGCTGGTAGGTGCCAAGAAGGTTATTCTCGCCATGGAGCATACCGCCAAGGGTAACCCCAAGATTCTGAAGAAATGCACACTGCCATTGACCGCCAAGGGTCAGGTGAACATGATTATCACCGAGATGGGCGTGATGGAGATTACACCCGAAGGTATCGTGTTGACCGAGATTAACCCCGAGTTCACCGTAGAGCAGGTTCAGGCAGCCACCGAGGCTAAGCTCATCATCTCACCCAATCTGAAAGAGATGAAATAAGCTGTGAATGTTCAGCTTTAACTTATTTATATGTTGAAGAAAATCTTTTTTACGCTGATGATTATGGCCGGTTTCGTTGCCCGTGCAGCAGAACCACCGGCACCGATGCCGGCCCCTCAGCATGTAGAGTTAAAGTACTACGGCTTCTATTGTGTCGTAGATTACACTCAGATGTTCTGCCTAACCAATTTCTCGGGTCAGTATCAGGATCCTGCTACAGGTCAGATAGTTGGTTTTTATGACAAATACAATCTGTATGGCATTACCGCCGTTGCCGGCTGGCAATGGAGGAAAGAGACGGCATTGGGCTTTGGATTCTCTTATCTGAACGACCCGCTGAAGGCTTTCTCGCAAATACCCGTATTTGTTGAATTCCGCAGCCATTTTCTCCGCAATCGCATCACGCCGTTCACCTCGGTACAGTTGGGTTACTCGATACCCTTTGGGTCGAAGAGCTTGACGTCCGATTATACGCGTATTGTAGATGGGGGAATCACCTTTGCGATAAACATTGGCGGGCGTTTTGCAATCTCGCAGAAATTCGGATTGAATATCTTTGCCGGATACCAGCTTATACATCTTAAGAATGTAGAGCGAGGTTTCGATGGAGTTGCAAGTACGAGAATGTCGGAGTTGTATGACAATATCCGATTCGGAATGGGCGTGAATTTTTAGTGTCGTGAGATTGTAGGCAGGATTGAAAACGATATTATAAAACGTTGAACATAAAACGTTAAACCCTTGTATAAGAGAATACTCACTACAGCTGTTGCGTTGGCATTAATGATGAACGCCAACGCGCAATTCAGGAAGGGAAAGAGCGCTGATGCTGCTCCTGAGGTAACTGAATGGAATGACGTGGAGATAATAGAGCAGCATAAGCTCTATCCTCGCGCCAACGTGATACCGTATGGTAATGAGAATGGTATAGAGAAAAACGCTTATGCCGAGTCGCCTCATTATGTGAGTCTTGCTGGCGATTGGCATATGAAGCTGAGCTCAAGTTTCGGAGGCCGTCCCACCAATATGGAACAGAAAGACTTTTCGGCAGAGGGATGGCCAATGGTGACGTTGCCCGACGGAGTATGGAAGGAACGCGGCAAGATGGTCATGACCAAGAAGGTGTCAAGACCGTCGGATGTCGAGGAATCAGGCAATTATGTCGCTACCTATTGCCGTGAACTGGAAGTGCCCAAATCATGGAAAGAGTATATTCCTTATCTTAACCTCCAAGCAAGGTCGGCATATTACGTGTGGGTCAACCATGAGTATGTAGGTTATAGTGAGGATTCTCGAGATGTCAGCGAGTTTGACCTCTCCAGTCATCTGAAACCAGGAAAGCTGAACAGCATCGTTATTCAGGTGATTGGAACCTCGGATGGCAACTTGCTGGAGTCGCAGTATTACCGTGGAATGAATGGTATTACGACCGAACCTTACATTGTACTGAAACCGAGAGTCAATGTGATGGATTACAGTGTGCTGGCCGAATACAGTGATGGGAGCAAGATGGGTAATTTGACCGTAAATGTAGACCTCTTCAACCAGATGAAGAAAGGGCAGTACTATATCGAGATGGAGGTGTGGGATCCGAAAGGCAAGCAGGTGGAGAAGATGGGGCGTTGGACAGTTTTTGACAAGAAGAACGAGCTGACAATGAAGATGGAACGCTCCATTGCAGGCGTACAACCATGGAATGCAGAGACCCCCAATATGTACACACTAGTGTTGCGACTGCGCGACGAGAAGATGAATCTGGTGGAGACAGTAGGATGCCGTTTTGGATTCAGGACAATAGCATTGAAAGATGGCTTGTTGACAGTTAATGGTTCGCCAGTGACAATAAACGGCGCAACTTATGTTTTTTATGACTATGAGAATCATTCGCTTCCCAGCAAAGAGCAGGTCGAAGAAGACCTGAAGCTGATGAAGCGCAACAATATCAACGCGGTGCGAACAACAATCTATTCGCCTGCTGCACCTTATTTCTATGAACTCTGTGACGAATATGGACTCTATGTGGTTTGCGATGCCAACCTGCAGCCGTTGTCGACGACAGCCAAGGCCGTGGCGACCGACAAGAAGTTTATCAACATGTTTGTTTCCAGGATGCAGAACATGTATGAGCGACTGAAGAACCACCCATCAATAATTGCTTGGTCGTTGGGCAACACACAGGACAATGGTGTCTGTATGGAGAATGCCTTCAAAGCCATCAAGCAGAAAGACAAAACGAGGCTCACTCTATTCCCCGGTTCCGGTTACTCGGACAATAGCGAGATTGTCTCGCCTATGTTTATTGAATATGATGACTTGAAGCTCTATGCAGCCAAGCAGCAGACAAGACCGTTGGTGATGTCGGCATTCGGCTCATCGAAAGGCAATTCATACGGCAATATGGAGTCGATGTGGAAGTTGGTGAGAGATAACCGCTCGTTGCAGGGTGGTTTTGCATGCTACTGGAACAATGCCGATTACTTCGACCCTGTTGCAGGCAACGATATGCACTATGAGGGTTTGACACAGAACCACAAGGCATCGCCCATGCTGGCCGAATTAAGAAATATCTATCGTCCCTTTGATGTCAAGTTGGTGAATATCAGTCCTGATGCGGCAGAATTCAATGTAACCAACTATCTGTCGTTCCTTACGCTAAATGATTATATATTGGAATACAATATATATAGTAACCTCAAGACCCGCATCATCGAAGGTGAGGTGTCGGTTGCCTTGAAGCCAGGAGAGTCGAAGAACTTCAAACTAAAGGTTCCCGCTCTGACGTTATATGCCGGTGAGGAACTCTTTATAAGGTTCACCATCAAACAGAGGACAAACACATCAACAGTCAAGAGAGGAAACGAACTTGGCGTCGTGGAATATCCGTTGCCTATGAAGGGTGTTAAGAAAGAGAAATTGGCCGATTATGACAGAGAAGAGTTGCTGATAAGCAGGTCGAGGAGTGGGTCTGATGCCGTAGAAGATGGCCTTACGCCAGAAGACGGTGGCACGATACGGGTTTATAACGACAATATAGACTTGGTATATGATTTGGACAAGGCAGACATACAGAGCTATTCGTTCCATGATAAGCAGATGCTGGTGTCGGCACCACGAATCAATTTCTGGCGAGCAGCCACCGACAACGACCGTGTGGACAAGAACGGATTGCGTATGTGGCAGGGACTCAATCCTTCGGGTATGACGAGGACGGTGATAGCCACTAATTACAGGAAAGTGGACAACAATACTGTGTGTATAGATGCTATGCTGAGATACAGCGACCGTAGTGGTGCCGTGCTTTTCGACGTCAAGCAGTCGATGGCAGTACTGTTTACCGGTGATGTCATAATAGACAACGAGATAGTAGCCAGCGAACAGATAAAGAATCTTCCGAAGGTGGGCTTGCAGATGTGTATGCCCAAGGGGATGGACAGCGTGCGCTGGTTCGGATTAGACAAGGAGAGTTACAGCGACCGTCGTCAGTCGGGAGTTACGGGTACGTACAAGAAAAATGCATCCGATTTGTTCTACAAATACGAGCGTCCACAGGAGGCCGGCAACCGAGCAGGAGTCAGATGGCTTTCGGTTGAGGATAACGGAGTGGGATTTTTCATCGACATGCTCGATTCGAACTTCAATTACAGCGTATATCCCTATACCGATGTAGACCTCTTTGAGAGTGAGGATGTCAGTACGTTGAAGGAACGCGACTTTTGGACATTGAATGTCGACTATCGTCAGGCAGCAATAGGAAGTGCCCTTGCAGGTCAAGAGGTTGCCGACGGAGATTTGATAAATGACCGCAAGTACCATTTCAAGGTCCACATGAGGGCATACGACCTCAGCGAATATAACCCATACGATTTCTGCAGGGTGGAGTATCCTCAGATCGTGTCGAGTGTGTTGCCTATGCCAGTCATAAGCAAAGACCGCGACCGATTTGACCAGCCTATGACCATCACGATGAGTTGCGATGTGCCCAAATGCGAAATAAGATATACTACCGACGGATCCATGCCAAACGAGAAATCACAACTATACAAGAAACCCTTCGTTATCAGCAATTCGACTTATGTGAAGGCAAAGACCTATTTGGCAGGAGCAACACCGTCGTTCACCAATATCAAGAGATTCAATTTTGACTATATAGTAAAGGCAACATACGCCAACAAGCCTAATACACCATATAACTACAATTCCGAGACGATACTCTTCGACGGAGAGACAGCCGATATCAGCGAGTTGTCGCACGGGTGGTTGGGTTTCTCTGCCAATAATCTTGATGTCGTTTTCGAATTGAGCAAGTCTATTGAATTGCAGCAAGTAAATGTAAGCTTTGCGCATGTACCCGATGCATGGGCATTTGCACCTACAGGAGTTCAGGTTTATGTGTCGGCCGACGGAGAGAACTACTCTCCTGAGATAAATGCAAAGTTGAAGTATGCTCCTGAAGAGCAGTCTATGAATAGTCCCCAAAAGGTCAAGGTGACTGTTGAAGTGAACAAAGCAGATGTGAAATATGTGAGGTTGGTGGCAAAGAATATGGGAAGAATACCATCGTGGCATAAGGCAAGAGGACTGAAACCGTGGATTATGGTAGATGAAGTGGAACTAGAGGAGGTTATAAAGTAAATAATAAAAGAGATGAAGAGATTACTTTTATTGCTGTTTGCAGCCGTATTGTTTACCTCATGCGAGGTGGAGTTCTCGCCAAACGACAATTGGAAAGAGATTCCGGTGGTTTATTGTCTGCTGGATCAGGATGAGGATACTACATACGTGCGTTTGCAGCGTTGTTTTCTTGGGGAAGGAAATCAGTTGAATTACATATCTAACCGCGATTCGATTTATTATCCGCAGTCCGCCGTGAAGGTATTCATAGAAGAGTGGGCATTGACAGGAGGAGGAAACGTCAGTGGGACATCACCCAAACGAGTATTTGATTTCACATATAGTGAGGGAATAGAAAAAGAAGATGGTGATTTTTATAGTGAAGCAGCCCCCGTTTATCTTTGCCGCACGGCAGGAATGTTGGACACTAACTGCCTGTATCGTTTGAAGGTGGTAAAGACGACCACAGGCGACACTATCGTTAGTGGAGAGACGCGACTGTTGAGAGGCGAGATGCAACTTTTGCATCCCAATAGCTCCCAAAAGTTCGAGTTCGGAGGTACAGCAAAAGAGTGTGAGCTTGAGTGGACCACCATTAGGGAAGCTCGCGAATACCAACCTATAGTGAGATTTCGGTACAGAGACTTCATTGTCCATTATGACCATTCACCAGTCGACACAACTATACAATACCATTATATAGACATCCCAGGCAACAGAGTGGCCAGCAATATGGATGAGCGTTCACTCAAGACAAGGATGGAGCTGAACTACTTACTCTCGACTGTGAAGAACAACATCACGGATGTAGATGTTCCGAAAAACATCATCGATACAGTAGATATCTTTGTTGTATGCTGCAATGAAGCCTTTAAGGCATTCCTCTATGCAGGACATCCCGCAGGAGGTTTGAACCAGGAACCGTTTGAATATACCAATATAGAAGGCGGATTGGGTGTTTTTGCAGCACGTAGAAGACATATCAGTTTCAAGGTAAACACTAGGAATGATTCCAGAAGTTTGTATATTCGTTCGTTGAAGGAACTGGGAGTGGGGTTCTAGGGTTTCAAGTTTCAGGTTTCAAGCTCCAGAGGACCGCGCAGAGCTGATTCGAGCTATGGATGTTAAGGGTTTCAGTTTGATAATAAAAAGTTTTTTTTGAGATTGAAAAAATATTAGTAATTTTGCAAATTGTGCTTAGAATATTATAAAATTAAAAATCAATAAATTAAAACATTAAAATGAATATTTCAAGAGAAAATTTGAGTGATTTGGACCTCCTTATCAAGGTCGAAATAGGAGAAAGTGACTATGCTGAAGAGGTAAAGAAGCAACTCAAGAACTACAAAAACAAGGCTACGGTTCCCGGTTTCCGTAAGGGTATGGCTCCGATGGGTCTTATTGAGCGCATGTACAAAGGAGCTATTGTTGCCGATGCAGTTCAGAACAAGCTTACATCATCCCTTTATGACTATCTCGAAAATGAGAAACTGGACATTCTTGGTAGTCCTCTCAGCAACGACGAAAAGACAGGCACAATTGATTTCGAAAATAATAAAGACTTCACGTTTTACTTTGACGCTGCTCTCATGCCCAAGGTTGAGCTTGCATGGGATAAGGTAGATGCCAAGTTGTATCAGGTGAAGGTCAATCCAAAGGATATTGACAAGCGCGTTGATGATATCGCCAAGAGATTTGGCAAATTCGAGACCCCCGAGACCGTAGGTGACAACGACTTTGTTTATGGCAAGGTTGAGGAACTTGACAAGGAAGGCAATGTGAAAGAGGGTGGCGTCAGCACCTTCACTTCATTCGACCTTTCGAATCTTAAGAACCACGACGAGATTTTCCCGCTTTTCGAGGGCAAGAAGGCAGAAGACAAAGTTGTTTTCAATGCAGCAAAGGCTTTCACGGCATCCGATATTGAGACCAACTTCCGTATCGACGCAGCCGCTGCCAAGAAATTCAAGAGCGATGTTCAGTTGACGCTGAGCGGCATTTCGCGTACCACTCCCCACGAGGTGAACGACGAGCTCTTCAAGAAAGTGTTCCCGAACGATGAAGTCAAGGATTTGGCAGCTTTCCGCAAGCTGGTTAGCAAGGATATCGAAAAGCAATACAACGAGCAATGTGAGATATTCTTTGTCAACGAGGTTCATAAACAGCTTCTTGACAACTTCACAGCTGAGATGCCCGAGGCATTCTTGAAACGTTGGATTCTCAGTCGCGAAGAGAAAGAGATGACCATGGAGACCCTCGAAGAGCAGTGGGCTGACAAGTATGTCCCCTCGCTGAGATGGGAGATGGTTGATTCCGCATTGAACAAGATTAAGAAACTTGAACCCAGCCAGAGAGATGTTCTCGATTACATCAAGAACATTCTGCGTGAGGGTGATGTCAAGCAGGAAGGCGAAGACGATAAGGCACAGGATGCTCGTTTGGAGCAAGCAGCCCAGTCGATTGCCAAAGAACGTCAGAATGTTCAGAACATTATCGACCGCCTCTATTCCCACAACTCATTCTTACTCTATAGCGAGCAGCTGAAACCTGAGGCTGAGAAAATCTCTATCAAAGAGTTTGGCGAGAAGATAAAGGGTTGAAAAACGAGATTTGAATAAGCGAATCACCATATTAGCTTTGTATTGTATTGCGCTCTTCCTTCCTATGGGAAGAGCGCAATTTCAAGGTGCGTTCGACAATACGTACTTTGATATAAAGCTAGGCCCAAACTATTATCTTAATCGTAATGGTGGGACGATAGGTGTGGGAGCCGAAGTCGGGTTCGGTAAATGGATAATCAATACAGCATCATTTAGGGCGCAGATAAGTGCGCAGATGGCGAACAAGGGGGCATCGTCCGAGATAATACTATATGGACGGGCAGATGCGATGTTCGACATAATCTCATCGATTCGGGGTCGCAACACTAGCCGATTCCGAAGTTATTTGTTGTTGGGAATCGGTCTTGCCCACAATATGACTGGCGACAATGATTTCTGTGAAGCAATTGGAATCGGTGGCGACTGCAAGATTGGAGATAATTGGAGAGTCTTGAGTGAGTTGACATTTATAGTACATCCTTCTGATTTCGACAACAACAGTTACCCCTCTTTTTTGCCATCATTATCTGTAGGATTGCTGAAGGACATCAATCACAACCCATCGCGAAGTCGCTCGAGGGAGGAAACACGCCAGTTCAGCAGCGATTGGTTTTTTCAGGTAGCTTTGGGCGTGAATTCGCTGAATTATAAAGGAGTGGGTACCTTTGAAGACAGAATGAGGCTTCTGACGCCAGCCATTGAGTTCGGGATAGGTAAATCAATGTCGAAAACATGGTCGTGCAGATTTTCTGCCAGCGGACTCTATTCAAAGAGTGAAGATGATGTTTTTTCGTACTATAATCTGCATGAAGACATCATATTGGATGTCATGGGATGGCTGTTAAACAGAGAGGGGAGGACAATGTTCGATTTTAAACCCTATGTTGGAGCTAGTCTCGTGGCGCGTCTCGACGACCAGTCGCATTTTCTCTTTGGAGGTGATTTTGGCGCAATGCTGGTGTATAGGTACGACCCAAAGTATGAGATATTCTTAGAAGCTCGATATGTTTTGACACCGCCACGCTTTGCCCATGTGACAGAGAAACAGAACACATTTTCGGTAGGAATGGCGACATTGACAGTTGGGTACGTACATGTATTCACCCGAAACAGTTTCTGAAAATGATATTGTTAGTCACGCCACCATTCACACAGCTCAACACACCTTATCCAGCTACAACACAGCTCAAGGCCTTCGTGGAGCAACAAGGCTATGAAGCAGAACAAACGGATCTAGGCATTGAGTTGATAGATGAGATATTCAGTAAAGATTTTATTGAATCTAATTTTCCAATCGGATTGCCGGATAGTGAAAAATACGCAATAACGATAGAACATGTGATGAGGTTCCTGCGAGGAAGAGACCACACGTTGGCATCGAGGATTGTTGCTGGCAACTTCCTTCCTGAAACAGCCAGGGCAAAAGGGACTGAAGAACTGGAATGGGCTTTTGGAGTAGCAGGCATTGACGATGAGGCACGTTATCTTGCGACACTCTATCTGGAAGATTTGGCCGAGAAGATGAGGCAATATATCGACTCAAACTTTGAGTTGGTGCGTTATGCAGAGCATCTATGTACTTATGCGGCCGATTTCGATGAGATAGAATCGACCTTGTCCAAGAATCCTACAGCAATAGAGAATGCGATGCTGTCGTTGCTAGACAGACATCTTTTACATATTAAGCCAGATATGGTAGCCTTTACTGTACCATTTCCAGGTTGCTTGCTTTCGGCTTTGCGATGTGGACAGTATATCAAAAAGCATTACCCTGAGATTACTGTCTGTATGGGAGGAGGGTTTGCAAATACAGAATGGAGGCAGCTCAGCGAGCCGCGAGTGTTCGACTATGTGGATTACATAACTCTCGACGATGGGGAATTGCCGCTCATGCGACTGATAATCCATAAGGAGGGGAGAATAGGCGACGAAGAACTGCTCCGCACCTATTGTCGACGGGATGGGAGAGTGAAATATGTAGACAGCAACTCGAATGGGATGCCCACACAGGTGGCCAATGATACGTTGCCTACGCCCGATTTTTATGGTTTGCCTCTTGATCTATACATATCAACAGCCGATATGACCAACCCAATGCATAGCCTTTGGTCGTGCGGACGATGGAATAAGCTGATGATGGCGCATGGATGTTACTGGGCGAAATGCGCATTCTGTGACACTACGTTGGATTACATAGGGCGATATGATGCGCCCAAAGCAGCAACAGTTGTCGACCGTATGGAGAGAATAGCCACACAGACCGGCTGTTCAGGATTCCATTTTGTCGACGAGGCATTGCCTCCACAGCTGTTGCGCGAAGTCTGCGAGGAGATACTGCGTCGCCGTTTGGTTTTTTCTTTTTGGGGAAACATCAGATTTGAGAAGACATTTACAGCAGATTATTGTAAGCTGTTGGCAGATGCAGGTTGTATAGCTGTCAGTGGTGGTTTGGAGGTGGCATCAGACAGGTTGCTACGTCTTATAGGCAAAGGAGTCTCAGTGCAGCAAACTGTTATGGCGGCACGAAACCTTAGTGCATCGGGTATAATGGTACATACATATCTGATGTATGGCTTCCCAACGGAAACATTGCAGGAAACCATAGGCGCCCTTGAGAACGTGCGACGTATGTTTGATGAGGGTATAGTGCATTCCGCTTTCTGGCATCGTTATGCGATGACAGTGCACAGCCCGTCGGGGCAAATGCCCGAAAAATACTCAGCACGCTGTGCTAATAAAGGGATATACAATAGTTTCTGCAATAATGAAATACCGTTCGATGCCGACTTCGACTATGATCTTGATGCCGTGGGTGACATACTTCGTATCGCCACATACAACTACATGAACGGACTCGGTTTAGACCGCCCGGCATCCAAGTGGTTCAAGAAGGTTCTCAAGAATCGGTGATTATTTGATTGTGAGTTTTTTTGTGGTATTGCCAAAGTCGTTATTGATCCTTACGAAATATACACCAGGAGCATAGTTGCTAATGTCGACTTGTATGGTGTTTTCATCGGTATTGTTTATTTCTCTTTGGAAGATGGTGCGGCCTGTTATGTCGAGGATTGTGATTGTATGAAGGTTGAGGGGTCGGAGTTCAGATGGTTGTATTCTGATAGTGACTGAGTTGGTTGCAGGATTGGGGAAGAGTTGACAATCCACAGTTGAGGGTTGAACGGAGTTGATACCCACGTTGTTGGAGAATATGGCATCAATCATCCAGCAGAACTTCCAGTCGTCACGGGGAGTGAGATTGTCTCCGACAAGCATACCATTAGGGTTGCCACCCCAGATAGAGAATACTGCAGGAGTGTCTACTTCTGTGCATTTTAGCTTAATCCAAATGGACTTAGTTCCATCTAGTGCGATTGGTGCGTTAAGTTGATGGGTATGGAATGTAAAATCATAGGGAAGGGAGTCGAAGAAGGTTTCTTCGTATAGCAGTTCTTCTGGAGAGTCAGTGCCTGCAAGTATTGAGAGCGTGTGGTTTGCCTGTTTGCGGCCTTGAAGTCTGATGGCTTCAAGTTGACTGCCAGCCTTGATAATAGACGCATCGATTTTGATGCCCCAAACCGAGTCGGTTGCGAGGCCTTCGGGGATGTTGGCAGCACGGTTCATTGAGTTTTTTGTGGTGTAATATCCAATGGTGTCAACCATTAGAGGCATGAATTGGGCTGTGAAGTTCACTTCACCTCCAGTGGCTACGGTACTGCGTGGATTGTAGCGGCAGCCGTCGCTCCATTGGAAGAAACGTGTATGTGGGTTGTTGGCGGTAGCGGTAAGGACTATAGTGTCGCCAAAGTTGTATGATCCTCCGCCAGTAACAGAACCATCAGTTGAGGAGGCTCCATTTATACCTTCGACTTCAGTATTAACGATGGTAGTTGCTTCTCCGAAACGGTCATAAGGTTCTATGCCTATAGTGGCTGTGGCAAAGAGGTTGAAGTTGTATCCTTGAGGAGATAGGTTGGTGATTAAGAAGTGACCGTCTCCATTGCCGCCCCAACCCCAGTTGATATGGAATTTGCCATCGCGGCCTTTGTATCCGTCGATAACAAAAGCGTGTCCACCTTGCTCTTCGTCGTACCCTGCATAAAGTACGGGACGGTCAGCTTGGAGTTCTTCAAGCATGAGATTTTTCCAGTCGCTGTCGTTGTAGTCGCAACGGAATGCCGTCCAGACGTAAGGACTATATTTGAAATTGTATTTGAAAGCATTCTCAGAAGCGGCATCGCCACCATAGCCGTATGATGCTGTTTTGCCACCGCTGCCATTGGGACTGTAGTTCATATGGACAGCTACGCCACAATGATAGATGAGAGTAGCGACAGCGTCGATTTGTGCTTCGCTACTTCTGGAACCGAGAGAATTAGGCATGGAATCCCAAACATAGGTGCCATAGTCGACAGCAAGGTTGCCGTAACGATTGTGGTTGTATTCTCCATGACCATAGCCTTGGGCAGGATGATTGAAATATTTCATTATCTGTGCAGTGGCGGTTGCGGTACATCCACTGACAGAGAGTTTTCCTTCGGTAGAGTCGTAAGGACAGAACTTGTTGTAGTTGGGACTTTGGTTCCAGGTGGTTTTAAGCATTGTCAATATGTTGAGCTTCTGACTATTGGTTTGATTATAGGTCGGCATCTGATTATTGATAAAGCTATTCCATCTTTGTTGAGCATCTTTTGATGTGGCTAATTCAGGGTGCTTGCTATTGTATCGCACATAGGCACAATATCCTTCAAACCATAGGCGGATGTTGGCAGGCATGTCGGAAAAAGAGATAGGATTCTCCAAAGAATAGCCGAGAATAGGCTCGGAATTTTTGTCGGAAGAGAGCAAGACAAATCCATTGTCTCCTACGGAGAAAGAATATAATTCTGGATAGGGGCAATCAATAGATTTTACTGCTGTTTTACTATCGCAACCTAGCGAACGTAGGAGTACTGTCGTGGCTTGAAGTGCCTCTTGTCTTGAGACGCTTAGGTTTTGTGCTTGAATTGCACCCAAAGAGAGTGAAAAATGATAATTGAAAAATGAAAAATTGAAATTGAAGATAGGTGCTAAGCACAACAATGATAATAATACTATTCTTTTCATTATTGTTATTAGTTTTTGATTTATTATTGTTATTGGTTGATTACTAATGATTTGATAGAATAATAGATAAATGTATTAACATGCAAATGTAAATATTATTTTCGAAAAAAGAGTCAAATGCTTATTTTTTTTTAATTTTGCATTTCAAAAAAGAATAAGATATGTCACGCGAAAACGAACATTTACGAGCCCTTGGAAACAATACTGATTATAGTAAAGACTATAATCCTTCGTTGTTAGAGACCTTTGAGAACCAGCACCCAGAGAACGACTATTGGGTTGAGTTCCTCTGTCCAGAATTCACGACTCTTTGTCCAATCACGGGGCAACCCGACTTCGCTGAAATCAGGATAAAATATATCCCTGACCAGCGGATGATAGAAAGCAAGAGCTTGAAGCTATATCTTTTCTCATTCCGTAACCACGGTGATTTCCATGAGGATTGTGTCAACATCATAATGAAAGACCTTATCAAACTTATGGATCCCCGCTATATAGAGGTTCTTGGTATTTTTGTTCCCCGTGGAGGCATAGCTATACATCCATACGCCAACTATGGACGACCAGAAACGAAGTATGAACGTCTGGCAGAGAAGAGGCTATGGGAGCACTAAGAGTAATTGCGGCTGATTATGAGTTGAGTGCTAGAAAAAAGCTCTCACTACAATAAAGGCGATAACGATTCCGTATGCGAGTTTGAGACCTGTGCCTGTGAGGAAGCCGAGGAAGGCTCCCCATGCGGCACGCAGAGGGCTGTTGCGCTCTGCGGAGACAGTATTATGTATCATTTCGCCCACAAGGGCACCCAAGAATGGCCATACAATAACTCCAAGCAGACCTTGAGGGCCGAAGGGTAGGCCTACTATTGAAATCACAAGACCTATATTGCATCCCCATACACCTGCCTTGCTGCCACCGTGATGCTTGGTGCTCCAAGAGGGAACTATGTAATCGAGAACGGTGATAACAGCAGCTAAGATGGCTGTTATGATGAGGAAAGTGGCCGAAAACTGAGCCGCATCGCTCAGATGTGCAAAGAGAATTCCAAGCCAACTCAGTGGAGGACCAGGAAGTCCGGGAATAATAGAACCGAGAATGCCTAAAATTAGCATTAGAACTGCGAGGATGATAAGAAAGGTTGACATTTAAAAGGGATTGATGAGGTTTACTGTTTGTATTTTATGGTTTGCAGTTTATAGTATCAGTTTTTATTAAATGTGAGTTTTGGGGTAGTAATGGTGTTATATATTCTCAACTTACTCATTGCTCATCACCAGTTTGTTTCCCGTCATTCGTGTCATATATTGCTGGATTATGGCTTTGAGTTTCTGCTCGTGGGATGCGGGATGGGTCGACATCGGCTGCTTTAACAAAGGGTCTGAACTGGGAATATATGTTGCTGTAACTTTTTCACCGTCAAATTGGATGATGGTATCGTTCTGCAAATATTGGTAAATGCCACTCATGTAGTTCACTGCCCATGTATCGGATTGTGAAAGCAAATCCTTGCCAAAGGCTATATACGGGTGGTCGTATCCCAATAATCCCAAAAGAGTAGGCATTATGTCAATCTGTTGGGCGACGCCAGAACGTATGCCTTTGGGCAGTTCGCCAGAAGGGTCATAGATAAGTATCGGGACGCTGTAAAGACCTAAAGGAGTTCGGTATTCGTCGTGGTTTGACATATTGGTGTGGTCGCTAGTGATCACGAAGATAGTGTTTTTAAACCAGGGTTGCTGACTGGCAGTTTCAAAGAACAGGCGCAAGGCATTGTCAGTGTAGCGTATGCATTTGTGAATCTCGAGCCCTTCGTCGTGAAAGAGTTCTTTATATTGTTCGGGTATGGCGAATGGATGATGAGATGAGGCAGTGAAAAGAGCAGTTACGAACGGTTGCTGCATTTCATTCATCTTTGTCGCAAAGTATTGCAAGAAAGGCTCGTCCCAGATTGCCCACGTGCCGTCGAAATCTTTGTCACCACCAAATCGTGGGTCTTCGTTATACTCGTTGCGGCCATAATAATGTTGCCATCCGGAAGCGTTTGCAAAATTATCAAAACCCATAGTGCCGTTGTTGCCTCCATGGAAGAATGCAGAACTGTAGCCCTTGCTACCCAACTCGTATGCAAGTCCACCGATACGGTTCTGTGAATAGACAGTCATGAAGAATGGTTCGACGAACATTGGTATGGAAGAGAGAATGGAGGGCATTGCATCAATGCTTTTTCGTCCATTTGCGAGTGTGGTTTCCCAAGTTAGGGAGTTGGAGAGGAGAGAGTCGACAAAAGGAGTGAATCCTTTGTAATTGCCGCTGTCAAGCTGGCGGTTGTAGAATCCTATGTATTCGCGACCAAAAGATTCAACAATCAGTACGACCACATTCTTGGGATTGCCTGATTGAATTGTGTCTTGGTTGATAGAGTGGATTGGAGAGTAAATCGCCTCAAGCTCTTCTGAATCGTAATAGTGAGGGACTTCGAATGTGGTTTTCCCGATAGTGCGTATCAGTGTGAAAGGTGTATTGAGGACGATGGCGGCCTCGTGAGGTTGGTTTACATAGCGGTTAGCATCGGCTATTGTCAGAGGACGATAAGTGTTGATGATGCCGCCACGCATGGCAACAACCGATATAGGGAAAACCAATACAAATGATGTAATCTGTAGCCATTTCCCACTTTTCTTACTCTTCTCTGCCTGCATGACAGGCATTGCATATAGAAACCAGATAAGCGCTATTAGAACGATGGCAGCAAGTACTAGATACCAGTGATTAACAACTTCTGTGAAGAAAATCTTGCTGAGGTTGTCTTCTCCCTCAAACTCATGAAAAAACGATGCCGTTGTGCGACGACCTGAAAACTGCGAGTATACAGCGTCACTCAAATTGATGGCAACTGCCAATGAGTTGACAGTCACAAAAATGCCTTTTGTCGTTTTCTGCCACCAATTGTGCTGGGCGAAACGGAAAGGCATCAGCATCATAATTAGGTATAGTGCATTGGTGTAGAATATGGCAGAACTGTCGAAACGCAACGAACCTCGAAGCAGGTTGCTAAAACCAAGCTCACCCCATCCAGAAGCGAATAGACCCCAGTTTTCGCACACATACAGTGTGCGGCAAAGCATATAAACGATATAAGCCAGCGCAAGATTCCACAGTGTGGAAATAATAACTGAATATTTGGAACTACTGATTCTCATTAATTGTGAAAACGGAAATGTTTGTCATTTATTATATGGTACTCTATAGATTTGTATAGTATAAGAAAAAGATTTGTATCGTATAAAACAAAAAAAAAGGTCGGTCACCTTTCAGCGTCCGACCCCGGATATAAAATAGATAATGAGTTAATTCGGTTTACTTGGTGGTGGAGTATCTGTCTGATTTCCCGTTGGTGATGTCCATTATCTCGACACTGTTGCTGAATGATACAGCAATGTATGCATTCCCTCCATTGAGGAGCAGGTCTTGAGCCACATCGCCCAACCCGCGACCGTTGGCATTGTCGAAGAATCTGTTGTCGGCTGTTCCAGCTGCAACGTCGACCTTGCTTATGGAAGCATTGTTGGCACCCCATGCCCCTTCGTTGAGGACAATAAGGAGATTGCTGCTGATGGCGGCAATCTTGCTGGGCAGGTTGCCAACATTAATGCCACTACTACGTACAGAACCGTCGTTGTTGAAAACATAGCAGTCGCCTGTGGCAGTATAGCTTCCGTCAGATGTGACGATGATATCGCCATTGTTGGGATTTACAGCTATGCCGTAAGGATTGTCAGATGCAGTCCAGGTGATTCCTAGTGGACTTGCCTGGTGATTGCTGCCGTTAATCTTGAAGAATGAGAGAGGATCAGCACCATAGATATTGGTATAACCATATATTTCACCATTGTAGACATCAAAGTTGTAAAGGGTAACGTCTAGTTTTACAATCTCTTTATTTGTGACATCCATAACGTAGGTGCCACCCTGGTCATCTGCATAGTTGCCAAGAGTGTTGAAGACGATATGAGAATCATCCAGCTTCTTCACTTTGTTTGGATTCCGTCCAACAGTTACACTGTCCACAAGTTTGAATCCGTCAATGTCGACAATGTAGAGTTTGTTGTCATAAAGGTAATTGTTGTTTTCGTCGGTGATGTATCCGCTTGCAATATATAGCTTATTGTCTATTTCAGCTATGCCTTCCGGCTGATAGTTGCCGAGGTTGCACAAACCTGTAAACTTTTTCTTTGCAAGGTCGAAACGTGCAACGCATCGAGGATAGTAGCAGGTTACATAGAGGTTGCCATCGCTGCCGATAACAAGGCTGCGGGGTGTTTCAACGCTAACCTCTTCTTCAGTTTCGGTATTGCCGTTATTGTTCACTGGTTCATTCTCTTTCTCTTTGCATGAAGAGAAGGTCACCATCAGCGCCATTGCGCTGACGGCAAAAATGGTTCTTAAAAAAGTTTTTTTCATTGCGTTATTATTGATGATTAATTATACATGTTTTTGTTTGATTGACAGTGGTATTTAGAATTCTACTATTACTTTAAATCTGTAATTTCTTCCCATCATAGGGTAAGAACGGACCACTTCATATTGTTTGTCTAGGATGTTAAGCACTTGGGCTTGCACTTTGATACCGATGGCTCCGAAGTCGAAGCTGCGGTCGACGATGATGCTGTGATCCGCGTATGGCTCCATGCGGCACTCGTCGCTGTTCTGATGCTGGTAGTATCTCTCGCCCACCTGCATGTAGTTGTAACCGAAATTAACCCATGGGGTGGTTAGGTATAGTGCCAATCCACCACTGTGGCGAGGCGTATAAGGGATTTGGTTGTTGTAACGTTTGTCGTCTTTGGGGTCAGTATGGTCAACAGCCTTTTGGTAGCTATATGTAGCAGTGGCGCTAAGGGAGATGAGTTCCTTCTCGTCGGCATCATTAACTTTATTGCCTGCGATATTCCACTTCCATTCGACTATACCTTTTATATCAAGACCTGTAACATCTACAAGACCCAGATTCAATGTCGACCAGATGAACATATTCTGTTTTGGGAGAGCGATAATCTTGTCGTGTACACTATTACGGTAGCCGTCGATGGTGGCAGAGTAGGAGATGTTGTGTGACGAGTCGCTATTGAAGTGAGTGTGTGGCGGAAGTGTGATGCCAATGTTATGTTGGTCGGCACGTTCAGGACGTAGGGTGTCGAGGGGCATAACAAAATAATACATCTCGTTGAAGCTTGGTACACGGTATGTACTCTTGAAGAAGTAGCGGAGCCTTATGTTTGTTGCTTTCAGTGGTCTTACGGATATTCCGGCATAAGGTGACAGTCGACGGTAGTTGACCTTTCCGTCACTGCTTGCATCTTCACCCACCAATGTTGCAAGAAGTTGTCCTTTTGCGGTAACGAATGGGTGCTGGTATCGTACAGTGGCTGTTGCTAATGCTGTGAATCGCTGTACTTCGCTGTTGCGACTGAGATTGCTGTGTAGTTTTCCGATGGCTCCATCAGCTGCTATGCTGCTGCTAAGTCTTTCTGAAGCTCGCCACACCATCGAACCAGAGAGATAGCCCTCATGTTGGTCATACTCGTTACGAAGGTAACGACTCAAGGTCCGTGCAGCGCTGTCTTCGTACACGTCATTGGTGTATTGGTACTTGCCTATTAACTGGTAGCTGGTCTTGTAATGATGACTGGTGTATTTTACCTGGCTGAAGAATAGTTTCTCTCGTGTGTCCTCGGTACCTCGTTTGGCATAGAATACAACCGGACCGGGCAATTCGTGGTAACCTTGCACATAGTGTACTTTAGCGGTCAGCAGACGGGTAGGGGAGATGTCGTAGAAGAAATTGACATCGCCTGTGGCCATTCTCATCTTCGAATGCTCTCGATGTTCCACCGAGCTGCTGTCGTCATGTGATGAAGTATAGTAAAGCGTGAACGGATAGTCACCTCTACTTTGAAGCCAATTGCCCCAGATTGATAATGACATCTTTCGGTTGAGACGCTGCTCTAACAGAAGCGATGGCGCGAGAAGTCCGAAGCTCCCTACCTCCATTCCTATGCGGCCGTGTGTGTTCTCTCCGGGCATGAAGCTGGGCTGCATGGTCTCCATATTGATGACGCTGCCCGCTGACGAGGAACGAGCTGACATCAGCATCTCATCTTGAAGCCCGCTGGTAAGGCTAACCAACGAGCTGTTGCCTATCATGTAACGTCCAAGGTCTACTTGTCCGTTCTGGCAATCGTTCACGGCAACACCATCGATGGTCAGCGTGCTGAATTGGCTGCTAAGTCCTCGGGCCGATACGGTCTTCATACCTCCTACGCCGCCATAATCCTTGAGGGTTACTCCTGCCATTTGCTTCACGGCGTCGCTCAGAAGCATGGCTCCGCTGCGTTCCATCTTCTCGAGTGTTATTACTTGTACTGGAGCTTGTGAGAGTGTGGCAGATGGTGTAGAGTTACCACGAACAACAACTGTGCTGAGATTCTGACGCTGTTTGGCACGATGCTGAGTCGTGTCCTGTGAACGGAGAGGCGACACAAAAGCCCCCCACATCAAGCAGGTAAGCACAAAGGTCGCTATGTAATGGTTCTTTAGTTGTGTTTTCATAATTATCGCCCTTTCCTCGAGAGCACGAGCCTCGGCCTTTGCCTCTGGCCAGGATAATATGTAATGTCTGGCAGGTCTTCTGACTTGTTTCATCTTTCCCAACCTTCCCGGAAATGTCTTTGGCGACATCCAGTGGTTTGTTGAGGGAAAGGGCTTTGCGAAACTTACAGCAGCGGGACTGTCAATGAATTTCACATTGTTCCCTATTAACGCTTAATGGATTGGTATGCAATGGCTAATACGCAATTTGTTCCAATATTTCAGCGACCAAACATTTTGCAAAAATACACACTTTTCACAATACAGCAAAAAGATTTTTTGTTACAATCTATCATGCTCATTCCGTAATATCACCAACCCTCATTCTTACAATCTTTTCAAGGCAACCTATAAAAATTGCTTTCCAAAGAGTTCGAGGCTACTTTTGAGCAGATTTCTGTTTTGAATGAAGGAGTGATGCGGTGCATCATGACTGAATGAAAGACAGAAAGATGCCGAAAGGAGGCCGAAATCTTGGAAAAGTGTTTGTTGTCAGCAAATATTGTTCATACGTGGAATTTTTAGAGGTTGCCTCAAATAAGAACCAACAATAGCAATCGTAAAAAATAATAAAAAAAGCTAATTGCACAATAAATAGAATTCCACGACGTTTATAGCGCTGAAATTATTGTTGAACTAATAAACTAAAACAATGTCTATACCAGTTATTTGGATAATCTTTGGCATCCTTTTCATCCTCAGCTTGATAGCAAGCAAGAGCGTAGAAGCCAAATTCAAGAAATATTCAAAGATTGCCATGAATTATGGCATGACAGGCCGTGAGGTGGCTGAGCAGATGCTTCGCGACAACGACATCCGCGACGTCACCGTTCAGGAGGTCAATGGAACCTTGACCGACCACTACAATCCAGTAAACAAGACTCTGAACCTGAGCCATGCCGTCTATCATGGCAATAGTGTTGCTGCTGCAGCTGTGGCAGCACACGAGTGTGGTCATGCTGTTCAGCATGCTACAGCTTATTACTGGTTGGGGCTCCGGTCAAAGTTGGTGCCTGCTGTAAACCTTTCTAGCAAGGTGACACCATGGATACTCTTTGCAGGTATCCTGATGGTGCAGAAATTTCCCTCTCTGCTCCTTGTAGGTATTATTCTTTTTGCTGTGACTACACTCTTTACCTTTATCACTCTGCCTGTCGAAATCAACGCCTCGCGTCGTGCACTGGTGTGGCTCAACACACACAACATTACTACACCCGACACGCATCCATACGCTGAAAGTGCATTGCGCTCAGCAGCATATACCTATGTAATCAGCGCACTCACTTCTTTGGCAACGCTTCTATATTATTTAATGATATATCTAAGCGGACGCGATTGAAGCCATATAGACTCTATTGTTAAAGGTATTCTCATTTTTATTCTCTATTCTTATATATAAGTGTCAGCCAAGAAAGTAGATAAAGAATCAAAGCCAGAAAAAGATTCCCCTCTCATGCGGCAATATGCCGAGATGAAGAAGAAGTTTCCCGACGCGATGCTGCTGTTTCGCGTCGGTGATTTCTATGAGACATTCAGCAGCGATGCTATAAAATGTTCGGGTATCCTCGGCATAACGCTTACTAGAAAAGCAAGCGGAAATACAACTTATACCGAGTTGGCCGGTTTTCCTCATCATGCCCTCGAACAGTATCTCCCACGCCTCGTGAAGGCAGGACAGCGAGTGGCAATCTGCGAACAGCTTGAGGACCCAAAGACTGCAAAGGGTCTTGTTAAACGCGGCATTACCGAGCTCGTTACGCCTGGAGTTTCCTACAATGATATGGTGCTCGAGGTTAAGGAAAACAATTTCCTGTGTGGTCTTCATCTGGCTGACAAGATTCATGGAATCAGTTTTCTGGATGTGTCTACCGGTGAGTTCTATGTCGCTCAAGGCGATTTGGATTATATAGATAAGCTCCTACAGAATTTTCATCCTACTGAGGTTATTTTGCAGCGCAAGATGCTGCGTAAATTTCAGGAATGCTTCCCCGAGAAATACTACACTAACACTTTCGATGACTGGGTTTTCACGCTCGATTTTGCAAGCGAGCTGTTGATGAAGCAGTTCGGGACAACATCGCTCAAAGGCTTCGGTGTCGAGAACCTTAACGAAGGCATAATTGCCGCAGGTGCAGCACTCTATTATCTTCAAGATACTCAGCATGACCGCACGCAGCATATCTGTAAGCTCTCGCGCATTGAGGAAGATCGCTACGTGTGGCTCGACAAGTTTACTATCCGTAACCTGGAGCTTATTCATTCACCCAACGAGAACGCCCGCACTCTTATCGACGTTATTGACCAGACGCTCACACCAATGGGGTCGCGACTGTTGCGTCGTTGGATGGTGATGCCACTTAAGGATGTAGCAGCTATTGAACAGCGTCTTGCTGTTGTCGACCAATTGGTGCGTAATATCGATTTTGCTGACACTATGCGGCAACATATCAGAGGTATAGGCGATATGGAGCGACTGATTTCGAAGGTTGCCGTAGGTCGTATCAACCCTCGCGAACTGTTGCAGCTCAAACGGTCATTAGGCGAGATAGAACAACTTAAAGCGCTATGCTCCTCACGTCAGGAGGCTGCTATTTCTGTTTATGGCGAACAGCTTAATAGCTGTCGTACTATATATGAGATGATTGAGCATCAGATAAGTGAGGAGGCTCCAATACGTGTTGACAAGGGTGGTGTGATTGCGTCTGGTGTCGATTCTGAACTTGACGAGCTAAGGTCGATGGCTGGCAGCGGCAAGGATTATCTCGCAAGCATCCAACAGAGAGAAAGTGAACAGACAGGAATCCCATCTCTTAAGATTGGATTCAATAATGTTTTTGGATATTATTTAGAGGTTACCAATGCTCATCGCGACAAAGTCCCATCGGAATGGATCCGTCGACAAACTCTCACCAATGCTGAACGTTACATCACACCCGAACTGAAGAGTTATGAGGAGAAAATCTTAGGTGCTGAAGAACGTATACAAGCTATAGAGGCACGTCTTTACGACCAGCTGTTGCAGGCTCTTACAGGCTTTGTGCAACCTATACAATATGATGCTCAGCTTGTGGCCCAGCTCGACTGTCTGCAATGTTTCGCTGCGGTGGCATTGGCCAACGGCTATTGTCGTCCTAAACTTGACGACAGTGGAACTATAGACATCACTGAAGGTCGCCATCCTGTAATTGAGACTCAGCTGCCACTGGGTGAGAAATATGTATCTAACAATGTTCATCTCGACCGAGAGACACAGCAAATCATTATCATTACAGGACCCAATATGTCCGGAAAGTCGGCATTGCTGCGTCAGACGGCCCTTATTGTTTTATTGGCTCAGATTGGCAGCTATTGTCCTGCAACGAAGGCTTCTATCGGTGTGGTAGACAAAATCTTCACACGTGTTGGTGCATCTGACAATATCTCTTCTGGCGAGTCTACCTTTATGGTTGAGATGAACGAGACGGCAAGCATCCTCAACAATGTTAGCGACCGGAGTCTTGTGCTACTTGACGAGATAGGTCGTGGAACTAGCACATACGACGGCATATCCATCGCATGGGCAATAACCGAGTATCTTCATGACAATAAGAATGCAAGACCCAAAGTGATGTTTGCTACACATTATCATGAACTAATCGAGATGGCCGACCAATATGAGAGGATTCAGAACTACCATATCTCAGTCAAGGAGGTGGGTAACAAGGTGATTTTCTTGCGTAAGCTTGAGATGGGAGGCAGCGAACACAGTTTCGGAATACATGTGGCGCGTATGGCAGGAATGCCTCCTGTTGTGCTAAAGAGGGCACATGCTATGCTCGAACTTTTGGAGTCGAAAAACGAAAAAATATCTGAACAAAAAACAGTCAAAAAAGTAAAAAACGAAGAGAAAAAAGTGCCAGAATCGGGCTATCAACTCAGTTTTATACAGCTTGATGACCCAACATTGCTTGAAATTCGAGACAAGATATTAGATATTGATATTGATACACTTACACCGATAGAAGCACTCTTAAAATTGAACGAAATAAAAAAAATAGTGAAAAAAAAGTAGATTTTTTTTGTCAGTATAAAAAAAGTGTGTACTTTTGCACTCGCTTTTGAGAAGAAAAAAGCATGCGGAAATAGCTCAGTTGGTAGAGCACGACCTTGCCAAGGTCGGGGTCGCGAGTTCGAGTCTCGTTTTCCGCTCAAGGCTTAGAACATTGAAATGATTAATTGCGGA
>CADBOG010000051.1 GCA_902796265.1 uncultured Bacteroidota bacterium | reverse complement strand
CTCCCATACAGTAGCCATACAGTACCCATACAGTAGCCATACAGTAGCCATACAGTCGAGTATGGCTACTGTATGGCTACTGTATGGGTACTATATTGGAAGTACCTGGCAACTCCGATTCAACTACTTGGGAGTAGCGACATAAACACCCTCCAATTTTGTTGTTTTCAGATTAATTTTGATGTCTTCTAATTCTCACAAAGAAGATGCCATTTTTAGGCTCAAAAACCATAGGATTTTTTGAGCTGGCTCAAATCGTCGTTTGAGCCGGCTCAGACGATTGTTTGAGCCGGCTCAAAAAAAAGGCCTCATTTTTTCCTGTTTTTTGACATGAAAATAAGGCATCTTTTTTCCCCGATTTTTAACATGAAAAAATGAAGCAGGGTTCATTGTCCATTCCTTTATTCTGAGACCATTGATAATGTTTTTGCACCTTTTTACCCTATTGACTCCCTATATCATTTTCTTTTTGGCTCAACACTCTCCCCAAATATGTATCAGTAAATGCATGCTGGAAACGCAGAGTAAGCATGTGATATTTGGGAAGGCTTTCGAGGTATTCTAACTCGAATACAAAGCGAGGTGCTTTTATATCTTTCTTCGTTTCAGGATACACCTCTGTTTTGCTTCCCAAACGCAGCATTTTAATCAAATAGATATCCTGTACCCCTTTGCCCTTGATGTAAGGCATAAAGTAGAATAACTTGTTGAGGGCGATGGTAGATGGGAAACGTCTTATCGAGTCGGTATAGTATATTTTAGTAGGTTCCCTATTAAGGAAGTACTCTTCATTGTCCTTTTTTACTAATCCCACAAAAAGGCGCTTGGAGCTATCCAGCGTATAGGTTTTCCTAGGTTTGTTATATATCAGTTCTTTTTCTTCGGTATTGAACAAATCAAGGGTAAGTACTGGTCGTGAATTTCGCTGCATATGGATGGGGTGAGACGAAATAGGAGCCTCATTGTAGATAAAACGATACAGGCTTCTGCCAATCTCTTGTACAATGCCACAAACCAGTGCATTGCCCATCAAAAAAGCTCTGCGTCCGTCCGATACCTCTGGATGATAGGTATGGTTGTCGGGGAACATATTCAGACGCTCCATCTCAATGGGGATTAAACGACGATAGCGTCCAGATGGTGTTTGCACCACATGCTTGAATCGCGAAGGAGAAGGACCGCCCTCGCCTGTAATCATTGTTCGCGAAGGCTTGTCCAAATAATCAGGGAAAGCCATTCCTCCCTCCGAGAAGACATATTCAAAACCCTCTTTTGAGACGCGGTTTATTTTTTTTGCTCCTTTTTCGTATTGCCATCTTGGTAAATCTTCTTCTGAAATGAAAAATTCTTCGGGAACAAAGTCTTCTTCAACAAGTATATCTCCCAACATTTGCGATGTACCTTCATAAGCTGGTACTGCATCGACAGTGTAAACGTGGCGGTCGCTCATAATGCCTGCGTTCCCAAATGGACTGTTTTTCTCGCCTTTGTTGAAATTGGCAGAAACCTCTTGAATAGTTCCCTCGATGTCAAATTTCGATTGTGTTTCTTCACTCACTTTGAATGGGAATGCCTGTGCCATTACGCCATCATATTTCACCCAATCCTCTACCTTTTCAATCTTCTTGGCGACAACTGAGTTCTTCAAGTAACCGACAATATATGTTCTACGTCTACGTTGGGGCATTCCATAGTCGGCAGCGTTAATAATGCGCCATTCGACCTCATACCCTAAGTCAGATAAGGACGCTAGGATTATAGCGAAATCACGACCTCGTTGAGTGGCTGGTGAATTCAACAAGCGGTCAACATTTTCAAAAAAAATGTATTTTGGACGCTTATTGCCTTTTTCTTCAAGAATACGGTAAATTTGCCACCAAAGCACACCTTTTTTGCCTTCTATACCGCCAGAACGACTCAACGTTGCTGCCACCGAATAATCCTGACAAGGGAAGCCGCCAACCAATAAATCGTGGTCGGGAATCTCATCTGTTTTCACGAGGTTAATATCCCTATTTACGTGTCCCTTAACCCCAAACCTTGCCTTATATACCAACGAAGCATCCTGATGCTGTGTCGATGGTTCCCATTGGTTGTTCCAAATAGTTTCGTAGGCATCCGAAGCGCCTTCCAAACCGATACGGAAACCTCCCACGCCGGCAAACAATTCCACTACTTTAATATGATGTTTAGCCATTTGACTTTTCCTTTCCCCTTTTTTCAATGATTTCTCTAACGTATTCATTGTTGAACCAATAACAGAACTTCTTTGCACCTTTGCCATCTGGCGTAGGAGCAAGGTCTTTAGCCCTCTGTGCCTTAGGTCGTACATGGAACTTCTTTTTGTCAGATCCTTTCCACCAATAATCCTCCGCAATACGGTCTGTAAGTATGTTGGCCTTGATATGGTTCCAATATATTTCGGCCCACTCCAAGTCTTTTTGTGGCATCGTCCAAAAGAACACATCATCAAGGACAAAATCCTCCTTGCCTAGGGTTTGCTCTCGGAATACCACAAACATAAAGCGACTGGAGAACAACTCATACAGACGAGAATCTATCCATTCATCACATTCCGCCACCTCAATGTAATCAATATTTTCAAACGACATTGCCTCTTTTATAATGCCCGTTGCCTGCACTCGAATGGTTTTCATCGTCAAGCCGGCTTTAAGAAATTCTTCTGAACGGTTTACATTGGAGCACTTTGAGGATGCTGCAATCGCATTGGCAATCATTGCAAACTTATTCTTTGGATTGTTCGACAGATTCACCTTCTTAATTTTCGCAATCTTCTCAAATGGCATATTCCAAAAAGGATGGAAACGACTAAGCAAGATCTCATCAAAAGAATGTTTTAGAAGTGCGTTAGTACTGACTAGTTCCGATTTGGAGTAATCCACATTTGATATGGCTTTTTTACCGCTCTTGGCGACATAATCCAAAACAATACGCATATAGGCCATCTTGAGGCTAAAAGCTCGTCTTGGTGCATCAACATCAGGGTTGTTTGGCTGCTTCATCAAACTATCACCCTTCTGTCCCTTACGACAAGCTCCAAGGTACATTGTGTCGCCTTCAGATAGTTCGTGAGCCTTGCCCTGTTTTATCTTGTCTATGATGACATCATAGTCGTGCTTGATAATCAACAGGTCTTTCTTTGGTAACTTCCAAAGCACAGAAAAAACAAACTCAAGGTCAAGGTTATCGCAATTTGATTTATGCAAGTAGAAAAGCAACAACATCAGCTGGCATTTCAGATAGAAATGAGAGTGTTCAAAATCATCTTTTATAACCTCGCAGTAGTTAATCATATTGCATACGAGACGTTCCTTGATGAGGTAATTATCTTGCTTGCTTTTCTTCAGTGGAGTGCATTTCAACTCCATACATGCTTCCGAAAAGTCTGCACCAGCATAATTGTTAGTTTCTAATAGAAAATAGATATTCTCAACCATCTGTCCGAGACTACCTTTGCCTTTTTTTACCTCATAACCCTCCCATACAAAATCACGCAAAGATTTTCCCAGCAAACCCTTACTATATTCAAAAATGCTTGTTGGGTTCGCTATATTATAGGGTAAATTGTTCTTATTGTTTGATTTAACTGCCATTAAATTCTGTTTAAAAAAAACAACACTTCGTTGCGTCAAAAAAACCAGATTGTATGAACCCAGGTTGGTTAATCGTAAGATTTGATTGCCGGGCTTGAGAATGAGTGAGTTGTTGTTGGGGTTAGATGCCGAGGAGGAAAACCGTGTTGCGCTTGTGGAGGTTTAGCTTTTCGCGCTCCTTTTTCCACTTTGAGGCGGGAAGGGTGCGGATGATTTGTGTCGAGAGTGTGAGGTCGCAGGCGACACAGATTTGCGTTTCGGGACGGCAGGTCTCTGCCAATGCCTGGAGCATCTGATTGTTACGGTAGGGTGCCTCGATGAAAAGCTGGGTCTGTCCATTGCGCAGAGCACGGCTTTCAAGATCACGTATGGCTGCGGCACGTTGGTGACGGTCGACAGGGAGGTAGCCGTTGAAAGCAAAATTTTGACCACCAAGGCCCGACGCCATCAAGGCAAGCATCAGCGACGACGGACCAACAAGCGGAATAATCTCCACTCCCCTACCCTGCGCCATTCTTGTAACCATAGCACCCGGATCAGCGACACATGGAAGGCCTGCCTCACTTAACAATCCTACATCTTCACCTTTATCGAGAGCGTCAAGATAGTGGGTTATCTCCTCAGGCGAGGTATGCTCGTTGAGGATATGGAATGTGGTGTCGTCGATAGCATGCGGATAACCGGCATGTTTAAGAAAACGCCGTGCAGTGCGTATCTCCTCAACAATGAAAGTGTGGCAACCGAAGAGCAGCTCTTGGTTGTAGGCAGGAAGCGAGACGGCGAGGTCGTCGGCACCTATAGGGACTGGGAAAAGGATGAGGCGTGACAAAGACTTGACAATTATTTCTTCTCTTGGGCGAGGATAAGGTTGATATTGGCCACTTCTATTTCACTGAAAAGAGGCTTGACATCTTCAAGCTTGAGGGTATTGTTTGGTTTGAACCAACTCTGCTTGGAGAAGAACTCGCCCAATTCGGCATTTTTATATGCATAGCCATGACGGGCATAGATGGCATTGCGTGCGAGCGCGAGCTCTGCCTTGTTCATCTGTGCAACCTCAGCTTTAGTCAATTTGCGACTTGAGGCATCGACAAGACGTACGTTATTGTAGGGGTTGGCCGTACCTGTTTTGGTCACAGGAACCAATGGAAGTCCTTCTTGAGAAGTGGTTTGCTGAGCCACTGGCTTTTCTGCTGGCTTGGCTTCGGCTGGCTTGGCCTCGGCTGGTTTTGCTTCAGCAGGCTTAACTTCTGTAGGTTTTGCCTCTACGGGTTTTGCATCCTGTGCGGCGGGTTCAATGGCTTCGGGAATATCGGCTTGCGCCACCTGGACATCACCATTGCCGCGCCAAGGACGTGCGACGAGGAGAATAATTGTGGCACATACGGCAACGATTGCCGTACATACAACTGCTGTCATGTTGACACGTGGCGGCTGCTCATCGTCTATTTCCTCCTGACTCAGTAGTGGAGTGTGATTATTTGGATCGGAAGCCACCGTGGCTTCGTCTGTGCTTAAGGTTTTTATTACGGGATCGGAAAAAGGAGACATGATGGGTTGGGTGTTTAAAGAATATATTTAAAGTGTATAGTTTAATGTTGGATTTATTGTCTGTTTTTGGGGTAGCAGACGTAATATTTTGTGACGGTTTTCTGAAGGAAGTGATGGTCAAGTTGGTCGCTTGCCTCGGATATGGGCAGGCAGCGGCCATCTTTGTACAGAACTTTTATTTCGAGATCGTCGAAATCGTAAGAGCGGTTGCGGAGAATGCCAGTGACTATTGGGAATGACGCTGCGGAGCCTGACTGTCCAAGTGTTTGATTATTTGATTGTTCTAATGCAATCTTGTCGATAACAGCGTTGTTGTTGTCGATACGGATGGCTGGGAGTCTGCGTGAAAGCAAGTCGGATGAGAGTGTGGCAAGAAGTGGGTCATCAGAATGGGTAAACTGCTTTATTGCAACCATCACATCATTGTCATCAAGTTCGACAAAGCGTTGAAGGAAGTCTGGCGATGATGAATCGAGAGCAAAAAGAGAAGAGTCCAGCTCTCGAGCACGGCGAATGATGGCATACAGTAAGTTATCAGCAGCTATAACGGTCTTATGCATATAGACTTGCCAATACATTAGGCGACGGCTGATGATGAACTTCTCGACGCTGTAGATACCTTTCTCGTCAACGACCAACTCATCGTCGTGAACATTGAGCATTGATATGATGCGGTCGGTACCCACAATGCCTTCGCTGACACCCGTAAAGAAACTGTCGCGTCCCAGATAATCGAGGCGATCCATGTCAAGTTGCGATGACACAAGCTGATGAAGGAAGTGTTTTTGGTATTCGTTCTTGAATATGGCGATGCACATCGAGAGAGCATTATACACCTCATTATCACCCCTTTCCGCACCCATTTCATCTCTTAAACGCTGCATCATACGAAGGGTTATCTCCTCATGAGAGATGTCGACAAAGACGCCCTCGGAGGTATGTGAAAAAGGTCCATGACCGATATCATGAAGCAGAATGGCAAGTTTTGCAGCACGACATTCATCGTCTGTTATTTCGACACCTTTCTGTCGTAATACATCGAGTGCGCGACACATCAGATTGAGAGCTCCGAGCATGTGGCTGAAACGTGTGTGCATCGCTCCAGGGTAGACAAGACAGGTGAGCCCCAACTGTTTGATTCTGCGCTGACGCTGAAAGAAAGGATGGTCTATGACGGCAAGAAGCAGCGGGTCTTCGATGCTAAGAAAGCCGTCATATACTGGGTCGTTTATGATTTTACGTTTCGACAAGGGAGAAGAGTTTTAAATGGCCTACGGCCGTTTCAGGTTTCAGGTTTCAAGTTTCAAGTTTCAGGTTTCAGGGTGCAAGGTCCAGTGGACCGCGCAGAGCTGATTTGAGCGTTAAAAGGTTTCAGGTTTCAATGGCCTACGGCCGTTTCAGGTTTCAGGTTCCAGGTTTCAAGTTTTAATTTTCAATTCTCAATTCTCAATTCTCAATTTTCAATTTTCAATTTTCAATTTTCAAATCAATTCGTTTAGAAGGCCAGCGGCGTAGCCTACAAGTTCATTGCACGGTTTCTTTCCCATTTGGAGCAAACGTCCACAAACGATGTCGCCATTTTCGGTGCGAAACTTCTCGATAAGGGTTCGGGTGTCACCTGTATGTCCAGTGAGGCCGCAAACCATGGCCATTCCACTGACACAGCCACAAACCTCTCGGCATCCAGATAGTCCTCTGCCAAATGGTGCGGCAACGTTCATAGCTTGTTCTGAATCTATTGGCAGCTTGTCAGCGTATGCCATAACCACTGCCTGGCAGCAGTTGCAGCCCTGCTTGTGGAGCTTCTTTGCAAGTTCTATTTGTTCTTCTTTGGTCATGATATGTTATTGATTGGTCACTAGTTGAGTATTATTATCGATTTTCAATTGTTTGAACATCTCCCAGATAACTATGGAGGCGGCGCAGCTGACATTCAAGCTGTGCTTGGTTCCATACTGTGGTATCTCCAAGCAGCCGTCACATAAAGGCAACGCATCCTCCTGCACTCCCTCAATCTCATTACCCAAGATGATAGCCACTCCACTAGCCTCTTTTTCGATTAATGGAAGTCTTTTCTCCATTCCCAGCTTTATGCTGTCATCAACCTGCTCTACGGCAAAAATACCGTAGCCATCCTCTTTCAGTTTTCGCACACACTCAACGGTATCTTCGTGATAACTCCATGCAACGCTCTCTTCAGCGCCAAGTGCGGTCTTGTGGATTTCGCGATGAGGAGGCGTTGCTGTAATACCACAAAGGCATATTCGTTCAACGCGAAAGGCGTCACTTGTGCGGAAAACAGAACCTATATTGTTAAGACTCCGAACGTTGTCTAATACCACAACAAGCGGTAGTTTCTCGCTTTCGCGAAACTCTTCCACCGTCATACGGTGCATTTCATCTGTAGTTAGCTTGTGCAAGGGGTTTGGATTACTGGTTTCAAGTAATTGACGATTATCCTACGCTGCCTTCTAGGCTGACGCTAAGCAATTTCTGTGCTTCGACGGCAAACTCCATTGGCAGTTTCTTTAGCACATCTTTTGCATAGCCATTGACGATGAGTCCCACGGCACTTTCGGGCGATATGCCTCGCTGCTGACAATAGAACAGCTGGTCTTCACTGATTTTGCTCGTCGTCGCCTCATGCTCAAGGGTAGCACTGCTGTTGCTGCACTTGACGTATGGCCAGGTATGGGCACCACATTTGTCGCCCAACAGGAGCGAGTCGCACTGCGAATAGTTTCGTGCTCCATCAGCGTTCTTCGACACCTGCACCAAGCCACGGTAACCATTCTGGCTATGTCCTGCACTGATGCCTTTGCTCATGATGGTGCTGTGGGTGTTCTTACCGATATGAATCATCTTCGTGCCGGTATCTGCCTGCTGGTAGTTGTTGGTAACGGCAACCGAATAGAATTCTGCCGATGAGTCATCGCCTTGAAGGATGCAGCTGGGGTACTTCCATGTGACAGCAGAACCCGTCTCGACCTGTGTCCAGCTTATCTTCGAGCGACTTCCCTTGCAGATGCCACGCTTAGTGACAAAATTATAAATTCCACCCTTGCCATCCTTGTCGCCCGGGTACCAGTTCTGCACGGTGCTGTACTTCACTTCAGCATCCTTGAGGGCTATAATCTCGACGATGGCAGCATGCAACTGGTTCTCATCGCGTTGCGGCGCCGTGCAGCCTTCCATATAGCTCACGTAGGCTCCCTCGTCGGCAACGATAAGGGTACGCTCAAATTGGCCTGTTCCTTTAGCGTTGATGCGGAAATAGCTCGATAGTTCGACAGGACAGCGGACTCCCTTGGGAATATAGCAGAATGATCCGTCGCTGAAAACAGCCGAATTTAGTGCCGCAAAGAAATTGTCACCGCTAGGCACCACGCTGCCCAGATATTGCTTTACCAAATCGGGGTGTTTCTGTACCGCCTCACTGATAGGCATAAAAAGTATTCCCTTCTCTTCCAGCATCTTCTGCGAGGTTGTCTTAACGCTCACAGAATCCATGATGGCATCGTATGCAACACCAGCCAATGCTTCTCTTTCCCTCAGCGGGATACCCAGTTTGTCGAAGGTAGCCAACAATTCGGGGTCGACATCCTCCATAGTCTTCTTTGGTTGTTGCTTGGGTGCAGCATAGTATATGATATCCTGGTACTTAGGTTTTTCGTATGTCAGATGTGCCCAATTAGGTTCTTCCATAGTCTTCCAACGACGGAAAGCCTTCAGGCGGAAGTCAAGAAGCCATTCGGGTTCACCTTTCTTTTCTGAAATCAGGCGTACAATATCCTCATCCAAGCCCTTGCGGATGGTCTCGGTTGCAATATCTGTGGTGAAGCCAAACTCATAGTCTTTGTTTGTAACTTCCTGTAATATATCTTTTTCGTTCTCTTCCATTAGTGTAAATACATATTTAATGCGGTTGCAAATTTACAAATTTTTCCCGAAAAGAAAGGTTTTTTTGGTTTCAAGTTTCAGGGTGCAAGGTCCAGTGGACCGCGCAGAGCTGATTTGTGCGTTAGAGGTTTCAAGTTTCAGGTTTCAAGTTTCAGGTTTCAAGTTTCAGGTTTCAGGTTTCAAGTTTCAGGTTTCAAGTTTCAGGTTTAGCTTCGCTGACATTGCTTTATCTCGGGATAGAAAGCGAGCTTTCTCTCCTCTCGATTTGCGCAATGGTGCAAGAGTCTGTGACTCGCGCAGAGGAGATATGAGTGTGGGATGTTAAGTTTCAAACATATCAACATATCAACAATGTCACTATTAAAAGGCGAGTTGGAGGCCTAGTTCTAGACGTGGCAATCCTAAATCAGGTTGGCTCATTCTGAAGCGCCCGTACACTCCTATCCAATTCCATGCCAGCCGGGTGGTGAGTCCCCAGTTGAAGACTTTGTCTGCGGGCTTCACATCTTCATACGATATTCTGCTTGAATTGGCATTGGGGGTTGCATTCTTATCGAAAAGGACATAATAGTTATTGCCCTGCAATCCTCCATAAACACCTAAATCCCAGTGCAGCCCTTTTCCCACCTTGCCACCTTTGACAATTCTTATACGCTGGAACAGTTCTATATTGCTCGACAACAATTCGAACTCCTTTCTCTTCACATTGCTACCTACGCCCAAGCCGAGTGAGGCATCCCAGCGATTCTGCTGCTCTTTGTCGTAGAAAAAGGTCTGTCCTCCAAAATCCAAACCAACTCCCAAAGCATACCACTTGCGGAAATTGCGCATAAAACGTACCGAGATATGAACTCCAAAGCCACCCTTCATTTGGTCGTCGTTACCCACAGAAAGACCAAACTGGAATGCAATTTCGGCATTATATTTCTGCCCGACACCCCAATTGGAGACACTGTTACTCTTTAAAGTACGGTTGCCATACTGACGGTAGTTGTTCTTGATTAATCCATTAGTATCGATGACATAGTATTCGAAGTTTCCTTGTTTTCCTGCATAATAGATGCTGTCGAGTTTAGACAGACGGTAGCTGTTGGTAAAGCCATTGACATGGACTACAAGTTCATAACCATATATGGCAGCCTTTGAAATAGCAATACGGGTCGACTCATCAAAGTTGCTGCTTCCAAGATTGACATACCTTTCCACCAGCCCTTTTCGGTCTTGTATCTTGAACATAACCACATTCTCCTGACCCTCATCCTTCAGCTCTTTGGTTTGAAAATCAAGCTGTAGAGATGTATTTTTTCGCAATGCAGTGGGGTGAATCAAGACAAACTTACCTCTGTCTTCAAACAGGAATGTAGCGGCCGGTTCTGTCATTTGCTTTGACTCGTCAAGGAAATAAGAAGCCTGCGGAACTCCATAGCCGAAAGCATAGTCGTAATAAGGATAGAGGTCGCTGCTCTTCTCGACATAATGTTTCATCTGCTGGGCATTCCTTAGTTTGCCTTTCATCAGCTGCCATGCACAGGCGCAGAAGCCTGCCGTCAATGGCGATGAGAAGGATGTGCCTGCAGCAAATTCTGTGGCGGTGTCATTGTGAGGGTCTGCACATTCGGCATAGCCGAAGGCAGAGACATTGGGTTTCACTCTGCCGTCAGAGGTGGGGCCATAGCTACTGAAACTGATATGCTGGTAAGTTGTAAGAGACGGTGCGATGCCACCCACCGAGAGGATGCTGTCAGCATCAGCCGGTGTTCCGATTATCTTCCAATTGTCGTCACTGCCCGAGTTGCCAGCCGAATTGCATACCAAAATGCCTTTGCCGGCTGCCATGTTGGCGGCCTTGGCGACATAGCTACGGCCGTCCATCTCCCATGTGTAGTGACGATCCTTCGTGTAGCCTAATGAGCTGTTAATAATGTCGGCTCCGTTCTTGTCGGCCCACTCAGCCGCCTGGGCCCACCATACTTCTTCCTTGAATGGCTCGGGCTCCACCTCGGTCTTGGCCAGCAAGAACTCGGCACCAGTGGCCAAACCCAACAATTTGTTTCCCAGCCTGCCTGCTATGCAGCTGAGCACCATGGTGCCATGGGTATGATTGTCATAGACAAACTCCTGTTTCTTCGTGAAATCCCACGTGGCTTTTATCAGTCTGTTGTCTCTCAGATGCTTAAATGCCTGATGTGTGTTTACTGCATGGAATCCTCCGTCGAAAACGGCAATCCTGACTCCCGTGCCGTCAATACCCTTTTCAACGAACTGTTCTCCCTGCATCCTCAACAATTGGTCTGTAATCTGGTAATCTGCCGTGACCATCAAGCCCTCTTCGTTCGACATCTTCGAATCTTTTGGGGCCTTGCAGTCATTCGAGACCTCTTTGGCCGACGCCACCTCCATCGAGGAGGCTATCATGTCGACTCTCTCCACAAATGGCAACTTCTCTATTGCCGCCACCTGCTCACCACTGGCCATCACAGCCACCGCATTCAGCCATCTGCTTTGTCCCACCTCCTCGTTGGCTATAGCATTAATCTGAAGCACATATTCCTGATTCAGAGGATAGTTGCTTACATCATAAAGGTCTGCCCCAACCAGCCGGTATCGTTCGATGGCCTTGGCATCAAAATAACTATACGGGTCGAACGTCGTACCTGCTTTGTCCTTCAGCACAACCCAATAACACCCTTGGGCAAAACCCATATTTAAAAACGAAAGCTGAAAACTGATAATTACAAACAGAAATGTTGTTCTTAAAATCTTCTTCATAAGCTTGAATAATAATAATGTTTTGAAAGTTTCAGACCTAACATAACGCCGCCCTGCGGTTTTTATTGCCCACAGGGCGGCGGAAATTTGCCGTTTCCGTGCAGTTTCGCCTCGCATCATTGCAAAACACTGTTGAAAACTCTTTTTCCAAAAATGTTCACTGACCCGCGGCACCGCCGCGCGCCTGCCATTCGAGGTCGAGTTTGCCAATGCGCCAAGTGAGGCCGAAGGTGAGGTATCGGGAACTCAAGTGACTCGAACTGTTGGCGGCGTAAGTGGGTGCTGCTACGGTGGTGCTGGTCATATTGTTGTTGAGCAGGTCGCTGATGCTGGCACGCAGCGAAAGTCGTCCCTCAAGCAATGTGGCCGAGGTTCCGAGACCTATGCTGACGGCCTTCTGCTCTTGAGTGTAAAGGCCAAGAACAGGTGTGCCGTAGCTGATGTTGGCATCAATATTGACCAGCTTGGCCACCTTTGTCCAAAATCGGGCGTATATGTTCCACGAAGTTCGCTCCTGCATCGGCTCATCCTCAACAGCGTAGCCGCTACGATATAGGCTTGCATTGAGGCTGACGCTGGCCCACGCCGCTGGACGGTAAGTGATATTGGCGTCGGCACCGGCCTTGTAGGACGAGACAATGTTCATCGGCATGGTGTAGGTGATGACGCGACCTATGAACTCGTCGGCATAGGGAGTGGAGGCGGTGACGCTCTCGATGCCGCCCGAGGTGTAGTTGGCGTAGGCTTCGACGCCCATATTGCCAGCTATTTTAATTCTGTTGCCAAACAAGTTGGCGACCTCATTAAAATATCGGTTCCAACTGACGGTGGCTTTTTCGGTATAGGAACTATGGAGATTGCGATTTCCAGTGCTGTAGCTGTCGTCGCTGTAGATGCGCGAAGTGGTGAGGTCGCCACCGGTGGGCGTATTTACGTTGTGCGATAGCCGGAAGCGCCAATAATGCATCCCTGTGGTGCGGTGTGTGAGGCTGAACGACGGCTCGAAGGTGAGGAAGCGGAAAAGGGTGTCGTCGGGGAAAAGACCTGTATTTTGGATATGCAGCCACGACTGCTTGCCATACAAGTCGACGGTCAACGTGGTGCGCGCCCATTCGTGCCGCCACGAGACCAAAGCCGAGAGCGACTTCGTATAGTAGTAAGCTATACTGTTGCGCAGCGTATCGGTAATCGAATAGAGTCCCACTGTGGGATCAAGATAGCAAATGTCGCGGCGGTTGTGGCTGTCGCCAAAGGGGCGGCCCGCTATGCGGAAAGATAGAGCGTCGTTGCTGTCCACAGGGTGGTTGTAGGTGAGCGAGAGGTCAACATTGTTGCGGCTACCGTATTTGTCGTTGGTGCGGTCATAGTTTTCGGGCAGTGCGGTTGTAGGTGCACCCTCGGCAAGAACTATGAGGCGTTGCTGGAGGTAATGGTTTCCGTTGAACATATAATTCCACACGCCGCCAAATTTCAGATTCTGCCCCTTGCGACGGAAACGGCGCTTGATGTCGAAACTCAAGGAACCATTGAGCATGGCGAAACGGGAATCGGAACTATCGCAGTAGCGATAGTGCACCGTGTCGGGCCGGTAGTCCCATTGTTCTCGATAAGTGACCATTCGGTCGTTGTAGTCGCCTTGCAGCAGATTGAAGCTGTTGACGTGGAGATCGGTGACAGAGTCAATCTGATAGTCGATGTTGAACATCAGGTCGCCAAAGTAACGAGCGTTTTCTGTATTCGTGCGATAATAGAAATGGCTGGTGGTATCGGTTCCGTCGGTGAGGGTGGCATCGCCGCTACTATTGCTCTCCCCATGGCTATGGCTGCCCGCCAGGTGGATGTTGAACTTCAGTCGGTCGCTGTTGCGCACATAGCTCACCCACGGCGAGAAATAGGGCCGCGTGTTGCCGCTCAAGCCTATTAGCCACAGCTCGCTGGTACGCAGCTTGGCCGAGGTGACGATATTGATGATATGCTTGCCCTCTTCCACCATATATTTGGCCGAGGGGTTCTTGATGACCTCGATGCGGGCCAATGTTTCGGCAGGCATACTCTCGAAGAAAGCCCTAAGCACCTCACCTTTCATACCTGTGGGGCGTCCGTTGAGCCACACCTCCACCTGCTCTGAGCCGCGCATCGTGAGGTTACCCTCCTCGTCCACCTGCACCGTGGGTGCGTTGCGGATGGCATCCCACGCGGTGAGGTCGCGCACCGTCTCGTCGTTCTCCACGTTGTAGTTCACCACCTCGCCCGTCATGCTGTATACGGGCTTCGGTGCCGAGATGCTGATTGCTTTCAGCTGCAGCATCTTCATTTTTGCATCAATGCTATCCAACTTGGCTTGTGTGATGCTATCGGTGGTTTGGGCATAGAGCACCCCTGCGGTCATCATTACGACCGCAAACATCAAATGTTGCTTCATAAGAATTATAGTTTTAGAATTCGGTGTTCAGCATGTAGCTGATGATATTATGGTACTGCTTGTCAGCATAGAAATGGAATACCAGCACGACGGGGCGGTCAGAAGGGCAATAGACGGAATAGTGCCCCCCGTCACCAGGAACGGGTTTGGTCATGAAGGAGACCACATGTTTCCGTTCTGACGCCTCTTTCAAGAACTCTTCGGCTTTGGCCATCTCCTTTGCGGTGGGTGCGACTTCGGGAGTGTTTTTCTTCGGTCGGTCGGGCATAAGATCCATCAGTTCGCGCTGTAGCACTTTGCGTACCGAGTCGTTGTCGGCCTCGAAGAAGGTTACGGTCACGGTGTCGCCGCCGGTCAGCGGGTAATGTTCCACGCAATAGACACGCAGGTCGTGTCGGTTGGCGTATTTCTTATACAAGGCGGTCTGTGCGCTGGCGGCAATGCTGACGGCCAACAGGACGATGACGATTACGATACGTTTCATAAGGCTTTTATGGTTTTAATATGATTGATGTTGTTATCGATAAGGGCTAGCACATCGTCGAGGTTGCATTGGCTGTTGCAATAGATTCCGGCAGAAGCGTAGGTCGTGTTGCCAGACGAGCCGACATCAGCCCTTCCGCGCGGCAGCAGGACGATAAGCATGATGGCAGCAGCCGCAGCGGCAGGTATCGCAATACGCCAGGCAATCCTGATAGCAGGACGTTGGGGAGCACGGTGCTCCGTTCGGCGAAGCGTGGCGTTTTCGTTGTGTATTCGTTCTATCAATTCGTCGGTATTCATATATCTTTTATTTTACGTAGTTTTTCTTTGATGCGCCCGAGGCGCGTGGTGACGTTGGTTTGGCTGATTCCCATCAGGCGACCTATCTCTTCAGTTGTGAAGCCATCGAGGTAGAGATTGATGAGCCGCTGGTCGCTGACGGGGAGCTGGGCAATCAACGCTTTCAGGTTGGCCGACTGCTCCCGTAAAACTGTATCTTCAGGTAGGTCATAGCAGTCAATCGACAGCGTCTCTATTTGCTTCTTTCCATGCCGTCGCCAACTGATGGCTGTGTTCAGCGCCACACGGTAAACCCATGTAATGGCCTTGTGGTCGGGATGGTAGCTTTTCCATCCTCGCCAAAGGTTGAGCAGAATCTCCTGCCGCAAGTCCTCTCGGTCCTCGGCGACAGAACAAAATGAACGGCATACGCGCCCAATAGCCGCTTCATGCTGTTCAACTAATTCTATGAAAGGATGCTCATCCATTGCGTCTTTGTTCACTTCGTGTTCATGGCTGCGGCTCAGCCTCGAAAACATGTTTTCGGGCGCTCGCTTTACGCCATGTTCTTACACCCTTATTAAACGCCAAAAACGTGCATTTTGTCACATCGGGTGGAAATTTTTTTCACCTCACCCATTCACCCCACTCTGCCCATTAGCCCCATTCTCCCCACTTTTCAATTTTCAACTTTCAATTCTCAATTCTCAATTCTCAATTCTCAATTCCCCCTATCCCCCTGACCCTCACCCCATTCCAAAAAATCTCAAAAAAAATTCTACCGTTCTTGTCAGATTTGCCTCAAAAATTACGTATATATTTTTATAGAGGGGCACGGTTTTGAAACCATGCCCGAAAACTAAACTGGTATGCCGTCGGCTCGGCCGACAATGATGAACAGAAAGAAGTGATGACACCCGACACCTCCCGGCACGACGCCTACTGCGCATTCATGCGCCGCCACCGCTCCACGGTGTGGCGTTTCTGCTGGCGCTTTGCCCTCCGCGGACGCGGCAGTCGCAACGACCTCAAGGCCCGCGCTGAGGACCTGGCACAGGAAGTCTGGATTGTCCTCTGG
>CADBOG010000050.1 GCA_902796265.1 uncultured Bacteroidota bacterium | reverse complement strand
TCAGGATTGCGGTCTCAACATCGAGAATTTCAACGACATCAAGGTCGGCGATATCGTAGAAGCATACGAGATTATCGAAGTGAAACGTAAACTGTAACGACTACCATAAACATCAACTGAAATAAAATTTTTGTCTTCGTAACACAATAAAAAGTTCTGTCCTTTGTTATTTTGGACAGAAAAATGCCTCCTTAGTTCAACGGATAGAACGGAAGTTTCCTAAACTTTAAATGAGGGTTCGATTCCCCCAGGGGGTACAAGGTCCTGTGGACCGCGTAGAGCTGACGATGTGCGTGGCTTTCCACAAGGTCCTGTGGACCGCGTAGAGCTGACGATGTGCGTAGCCTTTCATTATGTGTTAACCATTATCCAACAACAAAGAGCCATGAAAAAACAATCACCCAGAATTATTCTTTTTTTTCTACTCTTGTTGCCGTTTGTGATGATGGCTCAGGTACCTCAGAATACTTGTCCCACTGTAACAAACCTTACAGTTGAAGGCACCACAACCTCGGGTGCCATTATTCGTTGGAGTTACGAGGAAGGAAATGCTATTTATGCCCCCATTGGTTATGTTATAGATTATTTCCGGGTTGATTCGGATAGTAGTCTCGTGACCGTCAATACTACAAACCCTTATCTTTTTCTTACAGGTCTTGATCCCGCCACAGAATATAAGATGTATGTGCGTTCGGATTGCGGTGGTGTACTCGGCACCCCTGATAGTGTTACCTTTTCCACCATTGGCTTTGTCTGCATTGAGTTTGATTCCACTATGGCATTCTCCGACACTATTGGCCAAAGTGCAATCACCAGCACCTATCTGCCAAGCTATTCGTACTACAACTATGGTTATAGCCAACAGATATTCACCGCTGCTGAACTTGGTCACGGCGGTTATATTGACCATGTATCTATAATGACGAGTTCCGTCACTAATCAGCGTAACTATGAAATATATATGGGTCATATTACGGAATCTTCAGCGTCGGTATTCCTTAATCCTGACGACCTTACGCTTGTATACAACGGTGGCCCTATTTCTATGACTGAGAACCAATGGACATCTTTCGAGCTGACCAACCCCTTCTACTACAATGGTTCGTACAATCTGCTCCTTGTATTCCGTGACATGACTGGCGGTTATCAAAGCGGCAACAGTTTCTATGTACATGATGCTCCTTTGGGGACATCTAGATACGCATATCGGGACAGCAGCCCCTATACTCTCGGTAATGTCAGCGGCGGCACTACTTCAAGCGTCCGTAACAACATCATCTTTGCAGGCGCGCCATGTACCAGTATAGCCACTTGCTCAGCTCCTTTTGTAGTGATGTCTGGACACGATTCGTCAAGTGTCACCATTGATTGGATTCCCGGTGCCATCGAGTCATCATGGGATATTGATTACCGACTTGTTGGAGCAGCCAATTGGACAACAATTTCCACAGGAGTGACCGCCACTACCTACACCATCAACAACCTTATGCCTTCTTCGGATTATGAGGTCCGCGTGGTTACCATTTGCGCAGAAGGTGACTATGCTGGAACGATATCGTTTTCCACCGAGTGCGGCTCTGCACCTTTACCCATCATCGAGAACTTTCAGAATAGTCCTTATAGCGTATTTGAACGCAACTGCTGGCTTATCGGGACCACTCATTTGGGAACATCTTTTCCCGAACCTTATGTCGTCAGCATTCAAGGTAACGAGAGCAATAAATATTGTCTGTTTCACGACGGAGGTTATATGGTTCTGCCCAAAACGGCTGTTTCACTCAACCAGTTGCAGGTAAGCTTCACTATTGTTCAAGAAGATGCAGGTAACCGTTTCCTTATGGGGTTGCTCCCAAACCAAGACGACCCGATTACCGACATCGTTGTACTTGACACGATAATCCGTTCGGAGCTTGACGCCACATCAAATACCGCCACCTACAACTATATGTTGGCGAACCTCGACCAGCAATACAATGACTATAACATAGTCTTCTGGGATGCCTTCAACGATGACCACTTTACCTATATCGACAATCTGGTTGTAGAGTATCTTCCCACCTGCATTCCTGTAACAGATGTTGCTGCGAGCAACATAACCACCAATAGTGCCGACATCACTTGGACGGGTTCCCTTTCGTCGCCTGAAAGCTATGTGGTTGAATATGGTCTCCACAACTTCACTCCAGGAACAGGTATGACGATGTCTACATCTACCACAGATGTATCCCTCACGGGATTGACTGACGGCACCACTTATGATGTGTATGTCTACGCCATCTGCAGTTCCTCAGACATCTCGGCTGCATCGCCTGTAATACAGTTCAGCACAGAGTGTGATGTCGTCAACACATTACCTTACTTTATGGATTTTGAAAACATTATGTCAACGGGATCTACAGCAACGGACATCATGCCTAATTGCTGGACATTTGAAGTCTCCAATGGCATTTCACACTTTTCACCACACATCATAAATTCAAGTTCTTCCTCTCATTCACCTAGCCATTGCATCATATTCTATGACACATGCATAGTGGCGCTACCTGCTTTCGCTGCCCCTCTAAACACGCTGATGGTGTCGTTCTACGACTACAACATTCCTGGAGACGGGATGATTATTGGTGCTGTGGACAACACAGAGCCAGGCTTCGGCTCCACGTTCACTCCGATAGACACGATTGTCTATACCGACGGCATTGATGGCAGATATCACATCACTTCATACCTAAGTGCATACAACGGTACAGCAACTCACATTGCATTCAAGAACTATAGTGCAACAGGCAGCACCTATTCGGTCCACGCTATTGACGATGTGGTTGTAGATTTGATTACTGGCTGTACACCTGTTCGCAACCTGCATGTTGCCAGCAGTACCACCAACTCTGTCACTCTTGATTGGGGCAGCTACAACACTACCGACAACAACTGGACAGTCAGCTACTCGACCACGCCTCTGACCGACCCAATGATGGGTACTACAAATGTTGTTACGACCCATCCCTATACCATCACAGGTCTTACACAAGGAGTAACATACTATTTCTATGTCCGCAATAACTGCGGCTCGGATAACTCCTCTATCTGGAAAATGGTGAATCCACTTATACCCGGCACATGGATTATGCGACCTAACCAGACAGATACACTCCACTTGTGTGGCGGTGTATTATATGATGATGCAGGTGCCGACATAGGCTACGCCGATAATCAAGACAGCTATATCATCATTTATCCTGATGCCCCACAGAATATTGTCTGTATCAGTGGCATTGTAGCCACCGAACTCTGTTGTGACTATATAACAATTTACGACGGTGTCGGAACCAATGGCACTGTGCTGTTCCATGGTTCTGGTTATGTGAATGATGCGAGATCTACAAATGGCCCATTGACCATTCATTTCCACACAGATGGTTACATCAACAGCTATCAAGGATTTGAACTTCAAATAAGTTGTATCAACACCTCCTGTTATGTGACAAATCTTGACATCGATAGCAATGCCGCTAACAATGCCACATCGTTGTCTCTTACTTGGGACAATCTCTACGCTGATAAATATCAGATTGTATTTGGTGCTCCTGGTTTCGATATTGACAATTCCAACAACATTTTTTACGAGACTACAGTCAACAACTACACCATTACAGGATTAACATCAATGGTGAACTATGAAGTTTATGTGCGTGCCATCTGTTCAAATGCCGACACAGGCAGCTGGAGCCACAGAGTGTTTCATACTCCTATGTGCGACAATATCGTAATTTCGGAAAATTGGGATAGCTTGATGACTTCATCCACTTCAATCTATGCACCTATGGGTTATAGCCTATATGGTTACAACTACGTGCAAACCATAGTTGATTCGGCATTCCTTGCCGATATAACGGGTGACATCTCTGCAATGGCATTCCATCCCTCTACAGGCAACAAGGGTGATTATTTCAAGCACATGACCGTCTATTTGGCAAATGTGAGCGAGAGCGACCTCACATCTGGCTTTATACATCCTGACGAATCGAATCATGTGTTTATTCCTGTTATCACAGATAGAGATATGCGCTACAACAACGATGATTGGCAGTTCCACGGCTTTGACACAGTATTTAGATGGGATGGTCATAGCAATATCCTCGTCTCTGTGAAACGGGACCACGGCATGCATTCCCCCGGAGCTACATTCAGTGTCCACAACACCTCCTCGGCCAAGACCCGCTACGCTGGATATGACGGTTTACCGTATGACCCCACAACCATCTCGGGCGGTACAGCTCTGTATGTTAGTGGCGACATCCACTTCTACAGTTGTCAAGCTGACTGTGTTAGACCGAGATCTTTATCTGTCATCGATGTCACACACAATAGCGCTACTATAAGTTGGAACAGCAATGCTAACAACTTCGAGGTCGCTATCAAAGCTGCCAATGAAGCGACATGGCCTGTCGAGGTCACAGGTTGCAACGAAACAAGTCATACTTTCAGTAGTCTTCAACCTACGACCAAGTACTATTATCGTGTTCGTGCTATCTGCGACTCCACCGAAAACCTTATCTCCGATTGGGTTGAGGGTTCTTTCACCACCGACAGCCTGCCCTGCTTCAATCCAACCGATCTCTCCGTCTTAGCCACTAGCTACACCACCGTCAAACTTGGCTGGACAAGCTACGGCATAGATACCAACTGGCGTATACATGTCTGGAATACTGTTCTCGACACCACATACGAAGTGACATCCAACCCATCTACCATCGGAGGCCTTAAAAGCGACGTTGACTATAGTGCCGATGTTGTCACTATCTGCGGCGGCATCATTGAGTCGGGAGTAAGCAACTCCGTAAACTTCCACACTTCCAGGTGCGATGCACCAATGGATGTAAACACCTCCGACATCACAGCTCACACCGCTGTTGTCAGTTGGAATAGCTCGGCTCCGAGCTACCACATTGAATACGGCATCAGAGGCTTCAGTACTGGTACGGGTACATCAATCACTGCCACGGGCAACAATGTGACCTTGACAGACCTCCTCGAAGACCAGGCATACGACGTTTATGTCTACGCAATCTGTGCCGAGGGTATTATGAGCATTGCCTCACAGAAGCACACCTTCGAGACCACACAGGAAAACATCAATATCACGGGCGACGTTAGCTTAAGAATCTATCCAAACCCAACCATAAATGCCACCACCAGTACTCTGAAAGGTTTTAGTGGTGAGGTAACAGTCACCGTAGTCGACATGAACGGTCGTGTCGTCAAAAGTGAGACCATGTGGTGCAATGACGATTGCACATTGCACATTGATGTTAAGAATCTTGCTTTGGGCACTTACTTCATCCGCTTCAGTTGTGAGAACCTCAACATAGTGAGAAAACTCATTGTCAAGTAGCGATCTCCATTGCCGTCTTCAATTTCCAGCAGAGCCTCTTAATGACATCTCAAGATTAAAGAGATTATCACGAACCGAGTTGATGCTCTCTATAGACGAAGAGGCAAAGTCAAAACCATCCGGAATACGGATTCCATGATTGTTACAGCAACAACGTAATTCTTCTTCCGATGAACATTTGCTGGCCATTTGCTCTCTATAATATTTGAGAAACTGTAATATCCGCAAGCCATCAACACGCTCTTGACAGGCATGGACAAAGAGATCAAGACTCTTGAAGTTTTTACGTAGCGGTTGCCAGATGTCATCAATCTTCAACTGACTACACAAAAAAGAAGTCATAGGTGTGTCTATATCTTTTACGTATAGGCTCGGAAACAGAGTGTAGGTTTCAGCAATAGCTTCAAAGGCCTCATGAGGATATAGCGGATAACTATCATCCATGGAATCAACACCTTTGGCAATAGCAGGACCCGTTCCGAAAGGGACACGTGAAGAGACTCTTCCCTGCGGTCGGACAACCTCATCACTTGATAATAACAGCCTGCCCGTTTTAGCAAACTTCTGCATAAGGTAGAAATCCTCCCCTCCTTGCAATGGAGTATACCCCCCTACCCTTCGATAAGCCCAAAGAGGAAAGACCATCGCACTCCCAAGAGCAGTAAAGGCATAAGGGAATGCTGTATTATGGATATCGTATTTCGAAGCATATAATTCGGATAACCGACGCCTGATAGCAAGCATGTTAATAAGATAGTGCCGCATGTAAATCTCATAGCGAAGCATTGCTCGGTCGGTTTCTTCAATGCCACATAACGGATGATAATACGGCACAGCTAAAGCATCGCAATCATCATTGGCGTTCATTGCACCCAGTACTGACTCCAAATACTTCTCACTAAAATCAGTATCAGCATCAAGGCTCACTATTAGCTCGTTGTCATCATGCTCTTCAAGGATGGTATCCATAATGGTTTTTCTTGCCCATCCGACACCTTGCTTCTTACCTTTCCATCCATGTGAAGGCGAAGAGCAATCTATTATATGGAATTGCTGCCAACTCTCAGCAATATGATACAGATAGACAAGTGAAACCTGATTGTCGAGATACATCATTCGTGAGCTATCATCGGTGGCTGACGACCACGACTCTGGGTTGTTGACACAAATATAGACATCGAAGTCTTTGAAGGTCTGACACTTCAAAGACTCAACAAGCTGCGGAAGATTGGCAGATTCAGCAAGAGCTGGGACAGCAACAGAGATGTGACTGAATCGCATTATCGCTTGATGAACTTTGTGGAATTTATGCCACAACGAAGAATATAGAGCCCTGTTGGGAGAGAGGAAATATCCAATACCTTTTGATGGGCAGGGAGGCGTAAGACTTCGGCACCATAGGCATTATACAATACTGATTCCATAGGCATTGACTCACGCAAGAAGACTCGGTCGCCAGCAGGATTGGGATAAAGCGCCAGATTACAGTCATTACCCATCGTCTGAGCATAAACATCATGGATTGCAACAGGATCGTCGGGGGTAATAGATAATATTTCCTTGATATAATTAACGAAAGAATTTTGAAGGAAGCGCCAATAGGATGGCAATTTGTCGCTGGAGAGTGTTTTTACTGAAGAAACCTCCATAGTCATCTCGAGGCAATTGTGATAATAGTTGACATAATCTTGGCGGCCGTTAGAGATTACATACCAGTCGCCTCCAGCTATATAACCTTCACTATTGACATCCCTAAAACAGCTACGGCTATACATCCGGCAAGTATCGACAAAGCGCTTGCAGACCTCCATCCACCATTCGCGGTTGGGATGAGGCCTTTGGCTGCTGGTAAAACTGTCCCACGGGTAGTTCATCACCTCGCTGCCACCATGCAGGTTGGCGCTGAGGAGGAAATGATGATTGGTAAAATAAGCAATCATTGCTGTGTTCTCTGGCTGCTCAGGGTCGAGAGGGGCCGTCCCAAAAGGATCAGGATAGTTTCTGTTAAGGTCTACAAAGTTGGCATTGTAGCGGATAGAGCCAGAAACCGTGTTGTCGCCACGGAAGTAAGTACCGTCAGGGTTGGAGAGAGGGTTAATATATATGTCGACGCTGTCTATAAGGTCGGTATACTGCTGGTTGGAACCATATCCGCTAAGGAGCGTATCGATGAGATGTAGCATCATGACGTAGCCAGTAACCTCGTCACCATGCATCGTGGAGGAATAGAAGAACTCGGGATTATTATCCATGGCACTCTCTCCTTTGATTACCATGCAGAGAATGAGGCGACCATTGACTGATGTGCCGATGGTGTCGAGACGGCAGATAGATGGGTATTGTTCAACCCAGCGATTCATCATTGCGACGTATGTGCTGTAGGTAGGATATCGATCCCAGTCGGCCATCTCGGCAATTGTTGTAGCCATCTGGATAGCCTTTACATCATTGTTCTCTGGTACGGGTGGAAAAGCATCCGGACGCGGTTTCAATGGCTGGGACATTGAAATCGAAGCCGATAATAATAACGATAGTAAGGGTAGTAACTTGAATAACTTCATAAATAATATGTAAAGAGTAAAAAAATGCTGAACGCTACAAAGCTGCAAATGTGAAGAAATTGTTTGCAAAGAAGTTCCAAAGCATCACAACACCAGTAGCAAACACCTTCGAGATATAGAAGCCAAACTTAAGCTTCTCATGGACAATATACAAAATCAAAGTATTGAGTCCAAGACCAATAAGCGACACTGTGAAGAACTTGACATATTCTACACCCACCTGCTCGTTGGTACTTTGCCAAGTCCAAATGCGATTAAGGAAATAGTTACTTGTGGCTGCGACAACGAATCCTATGGCATTAGCAATAAACTTAGGAATATGGAATTTCTCCTTGCAGAGCCATGTGAGACCGAAATCTATTACCGTGCCAGACACGCCCACCACGCAAAAACGTAGGAACTTGAGAATAAAAGCTTTCTCGAAGAAAGAAGATAATTGGAAACTAAGAGTGGAAAAGCAGAGATTCCTCATCATTTGTAATGTAAAACCACCTTCATACAAGCATTATAGCAATGCATTCAAACAATCAAAACGTCACCTCGGCAGGATTGTGCATGATACCAGTCTTGCGGATGCGGATAATCTTACGCTCATTCTTAGGCTTGCTGATACGAGGACCCGGTTTCTTGACGCGTGGGATATACTTGATATCGCCCGACTCATTTACTTCGAGTCCGTAGACCTTCTCGGTATCAAGGTTAACCTTGATACTCCAATAGCGTCCACAGCCGCCAGTGGCTCGTACAATGTCCTTAGAGAGCTTACTTTCTGCATTCTCATCCCAAACGGCATTAATCCAGATGATTTTAGCACCATTGATATCGGTGAAACCGACATACTGGCGAGTGTATTTGCGGATATGCTCGTCGATGATGGGGCACATGCCTTCCTGATTCTCATGGTTGCGGTTAAGGAACGCCAACTTCTTCTGCATCAATTTCTCGGCTTTTGCAATGTCGATGTCCTCTGGCGTAAAACGACCATCTTGGTTCTCAACCATGATGTCAACACCCCATTCTTTGTTGAAAACGTAGCCGTGATAGTTGCTTCCAAGCACTTCGGTATGGTACCAAGTCTCCTCGGGAACAATATAATCTTGAGCCTTTAAAAGGCTGATATTCAAAAGTAGAAGTCCTGCAAAAAAGGCAATTTTTTTCATATAATAACGGATATTTCGCGGTGCAAAATTACTTAATTAACGGCATATTGCAAAAAATATTTTTTTATCTTTAAAAAAAATCATAATTTTGCAGTTGCAAACGATGTGGGTAGCAATGACCTTATTATCGCATGAAGTCATTGATATTCACAAGGTTTGGATATGCAAAAAACAATACAAACAATAATAATTATGAACAAATTCGTTACCGTTCAGCAGGCTGCTGAAAAAATCAAGGACGGAATGACCGTCATGGTTGGCGGTTTCCTCGGCGTTGGAAATCCTATTGCTCTCATCGACGCATTGGTCGAGAAGGGTGTTAAAGACTTGACCATCATCTGCAACGACACCGCTTATCCCGAAGTGGGCGTTGGCAAACTCATCACCAATCATCAGGTCAAGAAACTTATTGCCACCCATATCGGCACCAACAACAACACCATAGACCAGATGAACGCTGGCGAACTCGATGTCACCCTTCAGCCCCAGGGCACCCTCGCAGAGCAGATTCGCGCTGCTGGCGCAGGACTGGGCGGCGTGCTGACTCAGACAGGTCTTGGCACCATCGTCGAGAATGGCAAGCAGAAAATCACCGTTGACGGAAAAGAGTATCTGCTCGAGAAACCCGTTCACGCTGATGTAGCTATCATTGGCGCAAACATCGCCGATGAAACTGGTAACTTGGTGTACAAAGGCACCTCGCAGAACTTCAGCCCCATGATGGCTACCGCAGCCGACATGGTCATTGTTGAACCTCAGGAGATTGTCGCCGCTGGCGCCATCGCTCCCGAGAACGTCAAGACCCCCGGAATCTTTGTTGACTTTATCATTAAAAAATAACACATCATGGCAGTAAAATCAATGCTTCGCGTGCGCATGAGCGCTAAGGACGCTCACTATGGCGGCAACCTCGTTGACGGTGCCCACATGCTCCATCTTTTTGGCGACGTCGCTACAGAACTCCTTATCATCCAAGACGGTGACGAAGGTCTGTTCTGCGCTTACGATATGGTCGAATTCAAAGCTCCCGTCTATGCTGGTGACTATATCGAGGCATACGGCGAGATTACTCATGTCGGCAACACCAGCCGCAAAATGAGTTTCGAGGCCTACAAGGTCATCAAAACCCGTCCCGACATCAGCGACAGCGCCGCTGACGTGCTTGAGGAGAAGATTCTCGTTTGTCGTGCAAGCGGTACTTGTGTAACACCTAAAAATTGCCAACGCAAGAACAAGTAATCAGCTCCTAATCAACCATAAAGAAAACTGCAAAAATGTCTTAAATACATTTTTGCAGTTTTTTTTCAGTACATTTGCTACCTTTTTTGTGTGTCTTGAACACATGCAAAGGTAATGTATCTCTTCCTTTCAGAAGTTTTTATCCTGAAAATTGACCTATTGACGCTTTTTATTTGTTAAAATGTCCACCAAGCACCTTGATTGACAAAATCGCCATTAAAATCAAGCGTTCCGAAAGTTTTTATCCTGCAAAATGACCTATAGACCAAATTCTAACCCCAAAAGGCACCTTTGAGGGCAAAAGCAAGAAGGAAGAGGACTGCGAAGAGCGTGTAGCGACGGGCTCTGATTTCTTTACCTCTACGACCAAGCATCACACCGAGGAATGCGAAGATGGTCATTACCACAAACAACGGGATTGCAGCAGCGAAGAAGTTAGACATCACAGGACGGAATCCGACACCAATGCCAACTATGAGTGTGTTGATGCCTATGGCTACACCAAGCAGGATTGCGGTACTGTAGCGACTGATATCATAAGGCTGTACCTGACGACCTTTTTTGCCGCTGCGGAACAACAGACGAATGGCAACGAGGAGCAAAAGTCCCAAATAGACAAGACCGTCTGTATCGGCCAACAAGCTTACCGTTTGTGACGCGTCAGGGTCAATACCAGCGGGTGAAAACTTGAGCTTTGAGCCAATCCATATTCCAGCAGCAAGAAGAATGGCATTTATGAATGCCACCAATGCCGATTCGGCAAGACCTTTTGTTAGAGGAATCTTATTCTTGTACGCGCAGCCATGCATGACTACGAGAGCCTCAAAAGAGAGTGCTATGGCGAGAATTATGAATTCTATAAGGGACATCAGTGATTGGTGATTGGTGGTTGGTAATTAGTGATTGGTGACTAGCGATTATCGATTAACGTCTATTGTTTTTGTTATTCCCACAAAGTCCTGAACGGAAAGTTGCTCGGCTCGTTTGGCGAGGATAGTATCGTCAATAGCGTCGAGAGAACAGTTGAGAGGCTTTAGGGCATTGCGAAGGGTCTTGCGACGCTGGTTGAAAGCTGTCTTAACAACCTGAACAAAAAGCTTCTCATCACAATCCAAACGGTTCACACCATTGCGTTTCAGACGGATAACTGCCGATTTTACCTTCGGGGGCGGGTTGAATACATGCTCATGAACCGTAAAAAGGTACTCTATATCATAGAATGCTGTAAGAAGTACGCTAAGAATACCGTAAGTCTTGCTGCCAGGAGCCGCCGCCACACGCTCAGCCACCTCTTTCTGAAACATGCCCACCACCTCGGGCACCATATCGCGATGCTCGAAGACACGGAAAAGAATCTGCGAAGATATATTGTATGGGAAGTTGCCTATGATGGAAATACCATCTGACAGTTCCGACTCGCTAAATAATGATGACAAATCGAGACGCAGAAAGTCGCCCTCAATGACACGAAGCTCTGGATAATGAACAGCAAGGTAGTCAACCGACTCTCGGTCAAGCTCAATAGCAGCAAAATGGTAGCGCTCGTCGCCGATAAGATATTTGGTCAACACTCCCATTCCAGGACCTATCTCAAGGAGGCAGCGACTGCGCCCTGTAAGGCTGCGGGCAATACGTTCAGCAATATTCTCGTCGGTAAGGAAATGCTGACCTAACTGTTTTTTGGCTTTTACTTGATTCACTACATTAAGTATAGTTTAAGGATTAATGATTGATCTCCCTAACTTTAAAGAGGGTTAGCGGTACGGGATAGCCGCTTGCGAGCTCTGTCAACAAATAGGCTCGAAGGATAATCTATGACCAGCTTTTCGTAACATTCCTGCGCCCGCTGAGGGTTATTGAGTTTCTGCTCATTGAGTTCTGCCAACATAAAAAGGGCATCGTCGGCAAGAATATCCGAGCCATAATGATCTACGACGAATTGAAGCAGAGTATCGGCCTCTCCATAACGGCCCTGTCGCATGCGGATGCGAGCTTTCTGGACAAGGATTTCATCAAAGAGAGGATGGTCAAGAGTGCGATGGGTTATGTCGTCGAGGAGCACCCATGCTGAATCTAGCTTGCCCTGATATATCATGAGGTCAGCAGCAGCATAAAGCTCCAACATATCGTATGTGCTGTCCTCCTCCATATTGTCGCTTATAAGCAGCGAGAGCTGCATTGCGTCGTTGGCGATAAGCTTCGACGTTGATGCCCGCAATACATCCAGCTGCGACTTAGCCCACTGGAAATCCTTATTATAGTAGCTCAGCATGGCGTTCTTGAACTTAGCCATCGCCCCCATCAGGTCGTTCTTGTTTGCTTTTTCCACCTGACTGTAGAGGAGCGAGGCATCCCATATTTCGCCAGCAAAAAGAAGAAGGTCGCCCAGCTCGAGTTTAACCTCAGCGAGGGTACCTGTTGGAATTCGGGGCATCTCTATGATATCCTGCAGAAGGTCGGCAGCACGTTGGAGATTATCTGTCGATACCGACGACTCAGAATATGCCAACAAATGCGAATAGTTGCGCATCAAAGGGATAGTGCGTTCATTCTTGCCAAGTTCTTCGATGGCAGCCTCATATTCAGCCATAAGAGATGCAAGAGATTTGGGGTCAACAGCATAGTTCTTGCTTATGCGACGATAACCCACATCAAGAAGTCCCACACGACTTTCGAAATAGAGGGGATGCTCCTTGCCTTTGGCTATGAGGTGGCGGTAAGCCTTATCGGCTGTTGCCCAATCCTCATTGTTTTGGGCAATTTTGGCCACACGCATAACCTGCTCGCCTCCAAGGTCCGGGAAACGTGCGTCGACGGCAAGAGCCTGAGTAAGCGCAAAGTCGAAATCTTTCTGTTGCAGCGAGAACCATATCATCATCTCCAGATAACTCCTGTTGTCAGGATTCTGGCGTATGCGGCTTATCAGAGTGCGACGAAGGCCATCAGCAAGTTCATTTGAGGACGATTCGTTCAGCGAACGACTGAGTGCCAACTGTATACTGCCCATATTGCCTGGCTGCTTGTCGAGCAAATTGAAATACTCGCCCATCATCTTCTCGTAATCACCTGCCTTACCGTAGAGAGTGGCGAGTTCCATAACATAAAGATAATCGCTCTGAAGGTTCTCGCGAGCCTTCAAATATGTAGCCGTAGCGAAGTCAAATCGCCCTGCGTTCTCAAATGCCAATGCGAGGTCTGTCGTCTGCTTGGTGTCGCGACCCAGTTTATCGATGGCAGCAGCGAACTGTTTTTCTGCCTTCTTCTTATCGCCGCGATTGAGATAAATCTTACCCAAATCCACGTAGAGTGTCAAGTCGCGCTGCTGCTTCTTGATGCGTTTCTCAACCAGCTTTTCGGCCTCTTTCCATTGCTGAGTCTCTGTGTAGCAGGCATAAAGCATCTGGTAGTAGAACTGGCTCTGAGTATTATTGTAAAGTGGCTCATAAAGCTCTATGGCTTTGTCGTACTCCTTGTTTTGGTAGTAATACGACGCCATCTGCTCGCCCGACTGCTGTGCGAACAAGGGCGAGCAGAAAAGGGCGAGCAGAAGTGCAACAAATAATTTGTTTTTGTTAAGCGGCATTAAACAATGTGCTATTGGGTCTAACTTAAGTCTAACTTAAGTCCTACCTAAGTCCTACCTAAGTCCTACTTGACTCTAATGTAAATCCAAGCCTTATTTGAGGTAATACTCGACGGTGGTAACCACGCGTATCTTTTTAATTTGAGGTGTATTCTCGTCAAGGTCGTTGATTTCGAAATAACCTTGCGAAGCTGTACGCATCTTTCCAATCTTACTGTGGCTGTTCTTAGCGAACTCCTCAGCGCTCTCGCGGGCCTTGTCGAGACTTTCGGCAATCATCGAGGGCTTGATGTCGTTGAGACCCGTGTACTCATAGCTGGCATAAGTGTTCGAAAGGATGTTATTTTTCAGCAATTCGCCGTCAACTGTCCTTTGTAGCTTGCGGACGGCATCCATGTTTGAACTGAAAACATTGATTGTCTGATGGGCATTGTAGCGGAACTTGATGTTGTCGCTAACATAGTAATCCTCATAACGGTCGTTGAAACCAGCTGTAGTGTACTTGATTTCGTCTGCGCTGATACCGCCATTCTTCAGCAGGTCAACGATAACCTTGTCGTTGTGCTCAACGGTAGAACGCAGCGAGGCAAGGTCGTTGTCCTGAGCCGTATAGCTGATACGCAGCACCACGCGGTCAGCAGGCATCTCGCGCTCGCAAAGGCCACGAACGGTAACTGTGTCATCAAACGACTTGAGTGTGCGGATAGTAACTACCAGCATGAGGCCGAGGACAAAAGCAGCGAGGATGATGCTGATGCCCATAATGTAGTTTTTCTTGAATGGGATCTGACTTCCTTTCATGGTAATGTGATGTTAAAGGGTTAATGAATTTGATAAAAATGGATTTGATTATAAAACGAAGGATGGTACAATTTGTTGTGTTGAGGAATGATTTTTTGTGCTAATAGATGATATGCAGCCGATTGGGAGCAATCAAAGGGACAGCAGGAGCCTTAAGTCCGCAGCCATAATTGGTATTCCCGCGGAATACCACCACTTCATCGTAAAGTCCTTCCGCAATAAAAGCATCTAAAACCTGCCTTCCTCCTTCTACTATAAGCGATTGTATCTTTCTATCAAACAACACACCCATAACATCATCGAGAGATTGGCAACCAAGATGAAGCCAATCAGCAGAGACATCATGCAGTCGTCCACGACGGTCGAGGACAACACGCAACGGCTGGCGTCCGGCAACAAGACGAGGCGTGAGTTGAGGATGGTCATCGATAAAGGTTTGAGAGCCAACAAGGATAGCAGCTTCTGTTGTGCGAAGACGATGGCTCATACGCGTCTGAAAAGCGCTGCTTATCCAATAATCACGCCTCTCTGCAGGAGCCATATAGCCGTCGGCACTCTCCGCCCATTTCAGGATAATATATGGCCGCCGCTTCTCCATAAAGGTAAAGAATCTGCGGTTGAGTTCACGCCCTTCATCTTCAAGCAGATGGTGTTCAACCTCAATACCAGCAGCCTCAAGTTTGGCGAATCCATTTCCCGCGACAAGAGGATTGGGATCATCGTTGCAACAGACAACCCTTCTGATGCCTTTCTCGACTATAAGGTCAGCGCAAGGAGGAGTCTTTCCGTAGTGCGAACAAGGTTCAAGGTTGACATACAAATCAGAATTTTGTATGTCCAATTTCGATTTCAATATCGCATTTCGCTCAGCATGAAAGCCACCATACTGCTGATGAAATCCTTCGCTGAGAACCTTCCCATCCTTCACTATCACACAGCCAACCAGCGGATTGGGTGCCGTGCGACCCATACCGCAGGAAGCGAGCTGGAAACAGCGTCGCATATAGAATATGTCAGTTTCTTTTGGAGTCATTTCAATTTGCAAATTTACAACATTTATTTCGTATTTCGACAAATTGCACAATAAATTTATTATTGCATCGTTTTATTATTATCCTTTCACACTTCTATCATTTTCTTTGTTACACAAAAAATCAATCATATATGACACAGTACACTTTGGATGCCACCACAGTGGCGAATGTAAAAACATGGCTCGAAGGAGCTTATGACGACGAGACGAAAGCTGCCATCCGCAAGATGCAAGCCGAAAACCCCGAAGAACTCAACGAGAGCTTCTACCGCAACCTCGAGTTCGGCACAGGTGGTCTTCGAGGCATTATGGGTGTAGGAACCAACCGCATGAACCGATACACTGTGGGTATGGCCACCCAAGGTCTAGCCAACTACGTAAAAGGTTGCTTTGCCGGCGAGAAAGAACTACGTGCTGCCATCTCTCACGATAGCCGCAACCACAGTCGCGAATTTGCCGAGATTACCGCAAAGGTGCTGGCTGCCAACGGCTTCACAGTTTATCTCTTCGAAGACTTGCGCCCCACCCCTGAGCTTAGCTTTGCTGTACGCTACTTCCATTGCCACACAGGCGTGATGCTCACCGCTTCGCACAACCCGAAAGAGTATAACGGCTATAAGGCCTATTGGAACGACGGTTGCCAGCTTACGGCTCCGCACGACACCAATGTCATCGACGAAGTACTGAAAATCAAAGAACTGAGCGACGTCCATTGGGATGGCGGCGAAGGCAAAATCATCACCGTTGGTGCTGAGGTCGATGAAGCCTTCATGAAGGAAATCGACAAGAATGTGCTGCATCCCGAATGCATCAAGCAGCATCACGACCTCAAGATTGTCTACACTCCTCTTCACGGTACTGGCATCACCATGATTCCCAAGATGCTGGAGCGTTTAGGGTTCACCAACGTCAACGTCGTTAAAGAGCAGGCAACCCCCGACGGAAACTTCCCCACTACCCCATCTCCCAACCCCGAAGAGCATGCAGCAATGAAAATGGCCGTCGATCTGGCAAAGAAGATTGATGCCGACATCGTTTTCGCCAGCGACCCTGATGCCGACCGCGTCGGTGTTGCCGTCAAGAAACCCAATGGCGAATGGATGCTCCTCAACGGTAACCAGACAATGAGTGTCCTCATCTACTATCTGCTCAAAGAATGGAAAGAGAAAGGCAAGCTGACAGGCAAAGAGTTCATCGTCAAGACCATCGTCACCAGCGAGCTTCCTGCCGATATCGCCAAGAAGGTTGGCGTGAAGGTGTACGACGTACTGACAGGATTCAAGTGGATTGGAGCCAAAATCCTCGAACTTGAAGGCAAGGAAACATTCATCGGTGGTGGCGAAGAGAGCTACGGCTACATGATTGGTGACTTTGTGCGCGACAAGGATGCCGTTGGAGCATGCTCCATGATTGCCGAGATTGCCGCATGGGCAGCCTCGCAGGGCAAGACATTCTTCGATGTGCTCGTCGACCTCTACAAAGAATATGGATTCTATAAGGAAGGTCTGCTGAGCGTTGTGCGCAAGGGCAAGAGCGGCGCCGAAGAAATCCAGCAGATGATGAAAGAGTATCGCGAGAACCCACCAAAGGAAATAAACGGAAGTCCTGTGGTGCTCATCCGCGACATCAAGACTCTCGAAAGCAAGGATATGGTCACCGGCAAGGTAGAGAAGATTGACCTGCCTTCTAGCAACGTACTGCAGTTCTTCACAGCCGACGGCAACAAGGTTACTGTTCGCCCGAGCGGCACCGAACCAAAAATCAAGTTCTACTTCGGTGTGAAGGACACCCTCACCAAGAAGGAGTACTTCGACCAAACCAACGCCGACCTTGATGCCAAAATCGAGGCCATCAAGAAAAGCATGGGACTGATATAATTCTTCATGGAAATCAAAGTCAGGCAGATTAGCGAATCTGCCTGACTTTTTTCCATTTTGTCTTGCTTTTAATATGTCTTGAATCAATAATAAAGTTCATTTTTATTTTACGGATTCGAAAAAAGTTTGTACTTTTGCAAATCCAAACATGAATACGAACACTATCGACATAAACGCCCGCATACTTTTCTTAAATATCAAGAAAAGAGACGTTTATTGTCTTTTTTAGAGACGTGTTTCATAGCGTCTCACGACTGACACACGATGTTTTTCGTGTGCCATTTTTGTGTATTTACCAGTTTGGAAACCAAAAAAAATCATAAATCATCAAAAAAACTTAATATTATGGAACTCCCATTTGCAGAAGCTTGGAAAATCAAGATGGTTGAACCCATCAAGAAGAGCACCCGCGAACAGCGCGAGAAATGGCTCAACGACGCTCACCAGAATGTATTCATGCTGAAGAGCGACTATGTTTACATCGACCTCCTCACCGACTCAGGTACTGGCGCCATGAGCGACCGCCAGTGGGCCGCTATGATGATGGGCGACGAGAGCTACGGCGGCGCCCGTTCCTTCTTCCACATGAAGGACACCATCACCGAAATCACCGG
>CADBOG010000049.1 GCA_902796265.1 uncultured Bacteroidota bacterium | reverse complement strand
TTCAACCTTATTCACAAACCAAAGAATTGGGCTACAGGTAACTTTGGCGTTTTAGCTCCTAAGACGGAAATTTTAGCCATTTTGGCCCCGGCCGGCGTGCTTTCTTGCTTTCGTTCTTTCGCACGAGCGAAAGAATGAAGAAAAGATCTCGCACGAGCGAAAGAATGAGGAATACATTCTTTCGTACCTCTTCAACCAGGTTACCTGTTTTTTAGCATACTGCCAGGTATGATTCTTGATATTGGTGATAGCCTCTTCGAGAGTGCATTTCCCGTCAAAGTACTCGAAGAGTTCTCTATAGCCTACAGTATTGAGCGTGTTGATATTGCGGAAGGGTAGGAGACCTTGAGCTTCATCAAGAAGACCATTGTCAACCATCATGTCCACTCGACGATAGATACGGTCACGCATTTCGTCGCGTTCGCGGTCAAGAACAATTATAGATATTTCGAAATTGCGTTTAGGCAGAGGCTTGCCTATCAGTTTGCTGTACGGTTGACCCGAAGTGCGAATAACCTCTAGTGCACGTTGTATACGAATAGGATTGTTGCGGTCAACGATAGCGTAGTATTCAGGGTCTAGCTGCTTAAGTTCATCAAGAAGAGCAGGCAGTTCACCATTCGCGATGCGAGAGGAGAGTTCTGCACGCAGTTCAGGTGTCGGGTCGGGCATGATGTTGATTCCATTGCATATAGCATCGATATAAAGGCCAGACCCACCAGCAGCAATGACAGTTTCGTGTTTCTCAAATAGAGTGTCGAGAAGCCTAAGAACATCGTGTTCATAGTCATAGACGTTGTAGGGTTTCGTCACCGAACGGCAAGCAATGAAGTGATGCTTCACGGCCGCGAGTTCTTCGGGTGAAGGACGTGCGACACCAATGTCCATCTCTTGGTAGAACTGCCTAGAGTCGCAAGAGATAATCTCCGTATCAAGCTCTTGAGCCAGACGGATAGCGTAAGCTGTCTTGCCTACAGCCGTAGGACCTGCTATGATGATGAGACGACGCAAATGGAATTGAGAATTGGGAATTGAGAATTGAAAATTGGAACTTGAAACGGCCGCAGGCCATCACACTTTCTTCAACCCCAATCCTTCAGCCAATTCCATCATCATCTGCCATGCTGCATCGCGGTCGTTGGGGATTTTGCCGTCGAGTATGGCATCCTTGATAGCATCTTTTATGATGCCTATTTCGTGACAGGGCGATAATCCGAAAGTCTCCATGATGTCGAGGCCGCTTATCGGAGGTTGGAAGTTGCGTATTCTGTCTTTTTCCTCAAGTTCCACAAGCTTCTGTCGCACAAGCTGGTAGTTGTCGCGGAAACGTTTCTTCTTCTCCTCCTTCTTAGAGGTTATGTCAGCTTCGCAAAGAATCATGAGGTCGTCGATATCGTCGCCAGCTTCAAACAGAAGACGGCGTACAGCAGAATCGGTAACGATGTCTTCAGAGATGACTATGGGACGGAGGTGGAGGAGGACAAGTTTTTCTACATACTTCATCTTAGCGTCAAGCGGTAGCCGTAGTCGTTTGAAGATGCGTTTAACCATCTGGGAGCCTTTGACTTCGTGCCCGTGGAAAGTCCATCCCAAACGGTCATCATATCTCTTGGTGGCAGGCTTTCCGATATCGTGGAGGAGTGCTGCCCAGCGTAGCCATAGGTCGTTGCTCTTATCCGCCACATTGTCCAATACCTCCAAAGTGTGGTAAAAGTTGTCCTTGTGGCTGTGCCCGTCGATGGTCTCTACACCCTTCAGTTTCGATAGTTCGGGGAAAAAGTAGGGGAGAAGACCTGTCTTTTCGAGGAGCTTTATGCCTACTGATGGGCGAGGGGAGAGGAGTATCTTGTTCAGTTCGGTGGTGATGCGTTCCTGTGAGATGATTTTCAGACGGCTAGCGTTGTCACATATTGCTTGGAAGCAGCGGTCTTCGATAGTGAATCCCAGCTGCGAAGCAAAACGAACGGCACGCATCATGCGGAGCGGGTCATCGCTGAATGTGATGTCGGGGTCAAGTGGAGTGCGGAGGATACCCTCGTTGAGGTCGCGTATGCCTCCAAAAGGATCCACAAGTTCGCCGAAACGGCTGGCATTCAGACATACAGCCATAGCGTTGACAGTAAAGTCGCGGCGGTTCTGGTCGTCTTCTAAGGTGCCATCCTCAACAATAGGTTTGCGGCTGTCACGTTGGTAAGACTCTCTACGGGCGCCTACAAATTCTAGCTCCAGTTCCTCGTCGTCGGTCGGAGGCACCATGTGGCGGCCGTAGATGTGGATCTGTGCGGTGCCGAAGTTGCGGTAAAAATGCACTTCTGGTACATGGTCGTATATCTCGCCGATTTTTTTTGCCACCATATCAGCGAGCTCTATGCCGCTGCCTACGCATACCACGTCGATATCGGAGCAGGGACGCTGCAGAAAATAGTCGCGAACCACGCCTCCCACAGCGTAGCATTCTAGATTCATGCTGTCGGCGACATTGCCTATAAGCTTGTATATTGGGTGTTTAAGGTCTACGTCCATTAATCGTCAAAATTCATTGTTCCGGCAAGGTTGCCTTCCTCGTCATAGAATTCCCAGTTGTTGGCACGGATTCCGTTGATGTAGAATCCGCGGAAATAGGGGACACCGTTGTCGCGGTAAGAGATATATGCTCCATTTTCGACTCCGTCAATATAACGCGCTTCGAGCATCTTCTGGCCGTTGGCATAGAAGAACTCCCAAGGCCCTTCTTTTTTGCCATCCTTCACCATGCCGTGGGCGTTAACAGTGAAGTTGTCGTTGAACTGGTAGCGAGTCTCAGTGTTGTTGACATAATAGGCAACAGAGAGAGGACGGTGGTCGGCAGTATATTGCAGGATGCGCATGGAGTCGTACTGAGCCACAAACTCATTGCCATCTTTGTTGTAGAACTTCCAACCGGTGCCGAAGTCGTTGCTGTCGCCCGTGGAGAATGTCCCTGAGGTATGAAGCTTCCCGTTGTCGTAGTAGTAGCTCCATTGTCCAGTTGGCTTGTTGTCCTTGAAGTGCTTCTCATACATGAGTTTGCCGTTGTCGTAGTACATTTTCTCACCGACACGAGTCATCTCGCCACCCTTGCCGTCGATGACGGTGAAGACCAGCTTCGGACGACCGTTAGGATAGGTTGAGAACACAGAGTCGTAAGGGCGGTGGCAGGAAACCGCAAGAGAAGCAACTGCCAATATGATAAGGATTCTTTTGAACATATAATTGAAAATTGAAAATTGAAAATTGAGAATTTATTTATAATTGAGAATTGAAAATTAGTGAAACTTGAAACCTGAAACTTGAAACCTGTGCCGAAGGCTGCGAGCACCAATGAATAAATTAAATGAAGCGAGCAAACTTGAAACGGCCGAAGGCCACCTGAAACTTGAAACCTGTGCCGAAGGCTGCGAGCACCAATGAATAAATTAAATGAAGCGAGCAAACTTGAAACCTGAAACTTGAAACATGGAACTTGAAACGGCCGAAGGCCACCTTTAACGGCCGAAGGCCTTTAGCCTACTAACTCTTCCGCTGCGGTATAAGCACTGATTTTGTTGTTTAGTATATCTTGTCGTGCTTGTTCTAGTCGTTGTTCCATACCAGGTGCATTGTAAAAACGTTGTTTGAGAGTGTTTTCGATAGTCTCATCGAGGATGCGGAGATTTTGTTGTTGACGTTTGTGATAGAAATATCCGTTTTTCTTAGTGAATGCCACATATTCAAGTACTTTGTTCCATATCTCCTGCAATCCCTCCTTGCTGTATGCCGAGCAGGGAATCACAGGCACAGTCCAGCCCGAATCCGGCATGGGGAAGAGGTGGAGGGCGTTGCGGAACTGTTGTGCAGCAAGTTTGGTACGCTCATGGTCGATATCGCTCTTATTGATGGCAATCATGTCAGCCATCTCCATGATTCCACGTTTGATGCCTTGTAGTTCGTCGCCGGTGTTTGCGAGTTGCAATAGGAGGAAGAAATCGACCATCGAGTGTGCAGCGACTTCTGATTGTCCAACGCCTACCGTCTCGACGATGACGGTATCGAAACCAGCAGCTTCGCACAAAAGTATTATTTCTCTTGTCTTGCGTGCCACGCCGCCGAGTGAGCCAGCTGAAGGAGAGGGACGAATGAAGGCATTGGGGTCGGTGGAGAGTTCCTCCATGCGGGTTTTGTCGCCGAGGATGCTACCTTTCGAACGCTCGCTGCTGGGGTCGATGGCAAGGACGGCCACCTTGTGGTTCAAGGCGGTGAGCATCTTGCCGAGAGCCTCAATCGTTGTGCTTTTGCCAGCACCAGGAACACCCGTAATGCCCAGTCGTATGCTTTTGCCCGAGTAGGGGAGGCATTGCTGGATGATTTGCTGTGCCTTGACGCTGTGGTCGGGGAGCGAACTCTCGACGAGGGTTATGGCGCGCGAAAGCATCACACGGTCACCGTGAATGATGCCATCGACAAGTTGATCGACGGAGGGTTCATTACGACGGCGTTGACGCATTTTTTCGAGGTAAAAATTGCTAATTTGCTCAGGTTGTTTTACCCCTTCTTGCACGTTGAGGGCGCTGTCGTAATCAAAATTTGAGTAAGTTTTTTTATCTTTTTCGTCCATCATAGCTTGCTGACATTTAAAGTGTTGTATCGCTTTTAGCGTTCGCTAACGATGTACAAAGATAAGATTTTTTTCAAAAAAATTTGTCATGTGTGGAAAAATGTGTACTTTTGCACTCGATTTAGGACAGAAAAAAGTGCTGTTTTTTGGTTAAAAAAAACGAAATCCAAATGGCGGGGTAGCTCAGCTGGTTAGAGCGTCGGATTCATAACCCGGAGGTCATGAGTTCAATTCTCATCCCCGCTACCAGAAAGGCTTCATCTCGATGAAGCCTTTTTTGTTATCAGCTCTGCGCGGTCCACAGGACCTTGCACCCTGAAAACGGCCGCAGGCCACATGAGAATTGAAAATTGAGAATTGAGAATTGAGAATTGAAACGGCCACAGGCCACTTGAAACTTGAAACGGCCGAAGGCCATTGAAACTTGAAACCAAACCATTGCTTTACCTCCATATTCCATATTGTCATCGCAAGTGCAGCTATTGTGCTTTCTATTCGGTAGTCAGTTCGGATGGACGAGCCGAATATGTCGATGCCTTGTGCAATGAGATAAGGCTGCGTGGTGATGGCAGAGCGCTGAAAACCATTTATTTCGGTGGAGGAACACCATCGATGTTAAGCATCGAGGAATTGAATAAGATACGAGACGTCATAGGACAGAGCTTCGATATCTCGCAGGTCGAGGAGGTGACGATAGAGGCTAATCCCGAAGACCTTACAAAGGATTACCTCAAAGAGCTGTATGATATGAAGTTCTTCAACCGTTTGAGCATAGGTGTGCAGTCATTCAACGACAGCGACTTGCGGGTCATCAATCGTCGTCACGATTCCATGCAGGCAACGAGAGCCATTATGGATGCTTCCGAAGTGGGTTTCCTTAATCTCTCCATCGACATCATTATGGGATTGCCTAGTCAGAAGGTTGCTGATTTTGAGGAAAATTTGTGTCGTATGGAAGAACTTCTTCCTCAATCTGCAATCAAGCATATCTCTTGCTATGAGTTGACCGTCGAGGAGAATACCATTCTCGACAAACAGCTGAAGATGGGACGACTTACCCTGCCCGACGAGGATGTCTTGGTGGCAGAGTATGAGGCATTACAGAAATGGTGTCAAGAGAAAGGCTTTGAGCAATATGAGGTGTCCAATTTTGCGCTCCCCGGATGGCATTCGCGACACAACAGCCGCTATTGGCAGCAAGTGCCGTATATAGGAGTGGGTACAGGAGCACACTCATTTGATGGCAATCGACGTCGGTGGAATCTCTCGGATATTAAGGAATATATAGAAGGCGCAAAGAGGGGAGAGGTGCCTTATGCTGAGGAGCAGCTGACAAAAGATGATATGTTCAATGAGTTTGTGATGACCGCTTTGCGAACGGCAAAAGGAATCAATAAAAGAAGCTTACAAGAACACTACCCAGACAATGTCGCTCTCGTATCAGCAAAGATGGAGAAATACAAGCACCATGGACTAATAAAGGAGACAGAAGACTCGTATGAGCCAACATCAAAAGGCCTCCTTCAAGCAGACGCCATAGCAGCAGAGATGTTTAAAATTGAGAATTAAGAATTGAGAAATAAAAATTGAAACAGCGAAGCTAAACTTGAAACCTGAAACTTGAAACGGCCGAAGGCCACTTGAAACCTGTGCCGTAGGCTGCGAACACCGCTTAATTAAATAATTTGAAGTGAGCAAACCAGAAACGGCCGAAGGCCACTTTTACACCATCCCGTAAATCGCGCCGCCACAGCTGTCGCGTGAGGCTCCCGTGACAGAAGCAAGAGTATTGACCTCACCCTTGACACGCAGGTAGCCGAGGAGAGCGAATATGATGGCCTCTTTGAAGTCAATAATACGTTGGTCGATGCTGTCAATCTCAATGTTCCCAATTTTTTCTTTCAATAATTCAAGCAAGAACTGGTTGTTTGCACCGCCGCCGGTGATGAGTATGCGGTGCATCTCAACGCCACTTTGAGTAATAGATGCAGCAAGTCGCAGTGCAATATGTTCGCTGACGGTTCGCATCAGGTTGCAGATGGGCTGTGATGCGAAAGGCTCGATGTAGGAGAGGAAGCATTTCAGGAACCACTCCTTGCCGAGAGTCTTAGGTGCTGGAACATGGTAATACTCCAGTGTTTCGAGACGAGCCAGCAGGTGAGTGATGACCTCGCCGCTGCGGGCCAACTCTCCACCGGGGTCGTAGGTCATACCTTGAAGTCCAGCGAGATGGTTGAGAGCCATATTGCATGGTGCGATGTCGTATGCAATACGTTGTCCGCCAGATTCGTAAGAGATGTTGGCGATGCCACCGAGGTTGATGCAAGCGTCATATTCTCCAAAGAGTAGACGGTCGCCCATGGGTACGAGCGGAGCCCCTTGACCGCCGAGAGCCACATCGAGGCGTCGGAAGTCGCAGACTACGGGAAGACCAGTGACGGCGTGAATGGCACTGCCGTCGCCAATCTGAGAGGTGAATCCCACCCCCTTGTTGCCCTCTTCAGTCACCACATTATTATTGGGCTGGTGGAAAACCGTATGGCCGTGGGAAGCAATAAAATCTACGCGGCCAGGATATTTCTCGCGGAAATGGTTCACACAATCACCGAAAAAATGACCCAATTCGGCATCTGTGCGGGCAAACTCCTCGGCAGTAGCCTGATGGAGAGAGGCCAGGCGGCCTTGCCACGATGCAGGGTAATTGTATGTTTCTGCGGCGATAAGGTGGAAATGATGATCGTCGCTGAATTCGCAGAGAGCTATATCCAATCCGTCGAGCGAAGTGCCAGACATTAAACCAATGATGCGCATCTTTTGCTGTTTTTGTCTTATTTTCGATAACTTTTCGGGATGCAAAAATACTCAAAAAAACTGATTTGAAACAAAAAATTGTTCCGAAATGTCAAAAATTCAAAAAAAATCTCTAATTTTGCAAATTCAAATTAGTGTCGAAAAATAGTTATTCTTTTTATAATAATCTATTTTTCTTGATATAGCACGTCATGACAGCATGCTATAAATTGTAAACATTATAAAATACAATAATATGAAGAAAATTATCAACACACCCAACGCCCCCGCAGCTATTGGTCCCTATAGCCAAGCTGTACAGGCCGGCAACACACTCTACATCTCCGGTCAGATTCCTATCAATCCTGCCACGAAGGAAGTCCCTGAAGGCATCACCGCTCAGACAGAGCAGGTTATGCAGAACATCAAGGCCATTCTCGATGAGGCTGGCTACACCTTCCAGGATGTTGTGAAGAGCACTTGCCTTCTTGCCGACATGGAGTATTTCAAACCCATGAACGAGGTCTACGCCAAGTATTATAACACCGACTGCCCCGCACGCGCCGCCTTCGCAGTTAAGGGTCTTCCCATGGGTGTGCTCGTCGAGATTGAAACCATCGCCGTAAAATAAAGTTGAAATTATCAACATATCAACGCAAAACAAATACACAACATAATGGATTTTAGCTTCACCAAACAAGAAGAACTCTTCCTGCAGATGATTCGTGAGTTTGCAGAGAAGGAGGTCAAGCCCCTCGCTGCCGAAGTCGACGAGGAGGAACGTTTCCCGATGGAGACAGTCGAGAAAATGGCCAAGATAGGTCTTATGGGCATCCCGGTGCCTAAACAGTATGGCGGTGCCGGTGGCACCAACATCATGTACGGTATGGCCGTCGAGGAGCTCAGCCGCGTATGTGCCACTACTGGCGTCATTCTCTCAGCCCATACCAGCCTCTGCTGCGCCCCCATCCTTGAGGCAGGCACAGAGGAGCAGAAAATGAAATATCTGCCCAAGCTCGCAAGCGGCGAATGGATTGGTGCTTTCGGTCTTACCGAACCCAATGCCGGTACCGATGCCGCTGGCCAGCAAACCACCGCTGTCCTCGATGGCGACGAGTGGGTTCTCAATGGCAGCAAGATATTCATCACCAATGGCAGCTATGCCAATGTGTTCATTATTATAGCCATGACCGACAAGAGCCTCGGCACTAAGGGCATCAGCGCCTTCATCGTCGAGAAGAGCGACCCGGGTTTCAGCATTGGCAAGAAAGAGAAGAAGATGGGTATCCGAGGAAGCGCTACCACCGAGCTCATCTTCGAAGACTGCCGCATCCCCAAGGATCGTCAGCTTGGCCAGCTTGGTAAGGGCTTCGGTCTTGCTATGAAGACCCTCGACGGTGGCCGTATCGGCATCGCCTGCCAGGCACTTGGCATTGCCCAGGGAGCCATGGACGAGACCGTCAAGTATACCAAGGAGCGTAAGCAGTTTGGCCGCTCCATCAGCCAGTTCCAGAACACCCAGTTCCAGATGGCCGACCTCGAGACCAAGGTCCAGGCAGCACGTCTGCTCTGCCGTTCGGCTCACTACAAGAAAGATCACGGCATCCCCTACAGCGCCGATGCAGCAATGGCTAAGCTGTTCTCAGCCGAGACCGCAATGGAGGTGACCACCAAGGCCGTCCAGTTCCATGGTGGCTATGGCTACACTCGCGAGTACCCAGTCGAACGTATGATGCGTGACGCCAAGATTACCGAGATTTATGAAGGCACCAGCGAAGTCCAGCGAATGGTTATCGCCGGTAAGTTGTTTAAATAGTTGATAAGTTGATAGACAACATATCAACACATCAACATATCAACATATCA
>CADBOG010000048.1 GCA_902796265.1 uncultured Bacteroidota bacterium | reverse complement strand
CTTTTGCGACTTGCTTCCTTTACCATTAAGTTTTAATCTCGATACTCGGCACAGGCATTTTATCGAGCTTCTGTCACCGCCTAACCTCACCGCTTTCAAATACCATCGTCTAGCCCTACGCTTATTCTTTTTAACGCCAAAACCATACTCATACATTCCACCTATTAAACGTTGGGCCAAAATTCTCCATCTGGTATCTGCCCAATCATCGATAAGCCTCGGAAACCTCGATGCTCCGCTTTTACTTAATTGTACAAGAAATGACAGGTCTTCGTCAGGCTCCGCAGTATTGTTTGCAGCCATTCGATACACAGTCATTGCTTTGGAGAACGACTTATTCTTAACAATCATGGGCTCCCTCGGATCAAGATATTCTGCCCAATGAAATTGCGCATACAAATTGCCCATCATAGCAGCTTCGGAAAAGTACTTCTCGGCCAATTCATCATCATCACAGTGCCATAATGCGGCAAACATCAAAGCATAGGCGAGATTCTGATGCAATGCCTTTTCCCACCACTCTTTGCTCCTAACATTCTGCCCATATACCAACTGGCAGACGGCATCGCCCTGTTCTGCCGCTTCCCGGAGAACCGTATCCTTGTCCTCTCCGCTGGCAATACGTTTCAATACGGATTCCCTGATTTCGGATTTTCTTTCTGGTGTCATTACTGGTGTTCCCTTGGGACTTGTATCTTTTTGTTCCATACTTCAAAAGTTTTTGCAAAGGTACACCTAATATCGTTACCATTGCCGATTATAGACAATTATAGAAAAAACTTCGTCGTCATTTTCTCGCTTTGGATTTGACCACCAACAATGCCAGCTCTGTACCCAACGAATCATCGCTGCCAGTGGCCTTTAGCATCAACTCGGGTGTTGTCACCAATGACTCAATTAGGGCGTCATATCTTTGGCGTTCCTCATCGGAGAGCGGGTGCTCACTACTGGCTGTGAGAACAAAGGAAATCTGACCCATATTGTTAAGCGGGATCCGCAGATGCTGTGTCATCGTTTCACACAGATAGTCCATCCTACGGTTCACGTCGTATGCCCTCGACCGATATGTTACTTCCTGTATCTTCCTTGTCTTATACAGATATCCCAATTGTTCCATACGCACGTCGGGACACTTGTCGCAAATCGTATTGATCAACAGGTTTATCCTTTTGCGGCGAGGTAATAATGTGGGGTCTTCATCTTCCTCTGGGAATGCATTTGCCATATCCTCAGGAGTGAAGCCATAAAAAGTAAGATGCCACAGGCATTGTGCCGCTAACTCATCATCGCTGCACTTGACATCATCGTCTAATTCAAGTTCACATCCCACCACCTTTTCCCATTTCCATCCTTCCAAATCGATGCTGAACGGCAGCCCACCTTCGATAGCGCGAACCCGTATGGGGTCGTCCGTGATAGTAGGTTCTGTATGCAGTATTATGTCCCACGCTTCACGATAGAACGGTCTCATCGATGCCTGCTTCGGGTACCGCCTTGCTATGCAATCCATAACCCGATCAAACTCGGTTTTCTGTAGTAGTTCAATTATTGTCATCTTCTTTATCTTCATTTCCCTTATCTTCCTTCATTTTATAATAGTCCACATAGGTTGGCTCCGTCACCCATTGCCCCTGGAAATCAACCTGACCCCATCGGCAATTTATTTCCACGTCGATAATGCCGCGTTTGTCATCTATTGTACGTATCTCCTCATATTGCATTGGCAAGACAACCTTGCCTTCAGCATCTTGCACACCGTAGTATCTTTGAGGAAAGAGCATATCAGGACAAGGCACACGGTTTCCATGATAGTCAAGTGTGTGACGGACATTGCCTATCCAGCCATATCCGAGCAGACCATCGAATCCGTATTCTACATAATAGTCATACACAGGCTGCACCACCCAGTTGCCTTGATAATCAATAAGGCCATGCTTGCCATCAACGACCACCTCGGCCACCCCTGTTTCGCTGACAAAACCGTTTGCCTTTTCAAATTTTGGTTTGATTACCCACTTTCCTTTGAGGTTGGTATATCCCCATTTGTCGTTTATTCTCATTGGCAACAATGGAATGTTGCGAACCGAGCCAATGCGACAGCAACGACGACGTTTGTACGGGCCGACAACCCAGTTGCCATAGATGTCGATATATCCCTCTTGTCCGTCCTTGTTGGCTACGGCTATTCCAAAAGCGTTATCGAAATCCTCAATGTGGTCAAATGTGGGCTTCGCCAACCACTTGCCCGACCCGTCCACAACACCCCAGCCGTCATCCTTCTCCACTGCCGCAACACCCCACTGCGAGCTGAAATTATTTGCCTGCTTAAACTGGGGTTTCAACAGCCATTGCCCCAAGTCATTGATAAAGCCGTATGTGTGGTTGATTGATGCCTTGGCAATGTCGTTCCTGAAATAGATTTCCCCATCCAAACAGGGCTCAAGTAGCACTTTCCCCGCCCTATTCACCAAACCGTATTTTCCTGTCCGGTAACTCTCCACCGTTGCCACACCCAGTTTGTAGTTCCACTCGTCAATCCATCTATATTTAGGTTTTACAGCATAACTGCCCGAGAGGTCAATTATCCCGACACGCTTCCCCACCTCCACATGTGCCGTGCCCTGTATATAATTCAAGTCCCAGAGACTATCCCAGTGTGGTTTCAGATGCCAGTTACCCTTCGTGTCTACAATACCCCATTTGCCGCCCTCCGAGGCTGGTGCCAGCCCCAAGGGTTCACAGAAGCCGTATGCCTCGTCGAAACGAGGTTCAATCACATATTGACCCTTTTTGTCAATAAATCCTGTCTTGGAGTTCTCCTTTACAGCCGCAAGTCCGCAGGCAAAGTTGCTTGCTGTTTCAAACTTCTTGGGGATTCGCTCTATTCCATCCTCATCAAGATATGCGTATCTAAAGAATCTATTATACTTCGGCATGGTGCTTTGTTGTGTGTTAATATGATTGTTTAGATTATCCTTATCAGTTTACCCTCATAGCTATTTGGAGGGCAAAAATCAAATATTTCGCATTCCACCTCTTTCCCCTTCAATTCTTTGGTCAAAACATCAGCCCTGTTGTCTGTTCGTTTCTCCCACTCTGGGTGCATCCGTTCCGCATATCGGTCAATGTCCACAACAATCTCTTCTGTGCAGTCCAACACAGCCAAGTAGCATGAACTATAAGAACTCCCCGACTCTCCAATAACGTATCTCTCCTCCTTATGGAGCCTGACAAGCTTAATGCTGGATCTGACGATGTCGCCAACTTTTATTTCCTGTTTCATAATATGTTATACATTATGGGGTTTCTACAAATTCGTTTTATTCGTTTCATGCCTGCATGAAGATTCAAAACATCAATTCGTGTAATTTGTGCAATTCGTGTTCAGAAAGTAATAAATAGAAATTGCCTTTTAGACGTTACCAAATAGTTGTCCCTGTTGTCATAGTTGTCTTCACGATTCATACTCCAGGATGCCTCCTATATAGAGTTTCCGGCACTCATTATCCTTGCAGAACGAGACCATATAGAACAGGAACTCCTGTAGCGTAAACAGTTCCTCCTCAAAATACACCAGTATCCCGCAATATTGGTTTACCGACCGCTTCCACCACACTAACGGATAGTCCGGTACTGTTTGGATGCTAAGTTCTCTTCTGATTCTGTCCATTTCGCCCTGCCAGAATAGTATCGGGTCTTGAATTTCCACATGGGATGTACCTACCGCATAGCCCTCGGGCATGGCCTTCCGCAGTTCGTCAATGGCCTCTGTGCGCGTATAATTCGTCAACTCGCAACAACCCGACACCCACCAAGGGTTTTGGCGGAAAAAGCAGTGGTCAAGCCCCCAGTCCTGTATCCTATCTTTTGCTTTAATTGGACTACTCTTCAACTCAAAGATTAACAGTTCACTCATTGTTCTTAGTTTGTGAGATTAATATCAAGCCGATTCCAAATCTCTTTGTACAATCTTTTAGATTCAAATAGTGGTTTAGTGTGCCTGCTGCCACAACGTGGACACACCAAGGGTTGTGAAAATACCGTAGCAGCCAGTTCGACATCCATACCAACAAACACTTTCTTGCAGTTGTCGCAAACAAATATGCTTTTTCCTCTAATCATAGGTTAGTTGTGTTCTTATTTCTTTTCTTTTTTCCCACATACACTTCGCCATCTTTGGTAACTACAACAGAATACTCCTTTAACATAGCTGCCCCTGCAACTAATGAGCCAAAGCCTAACACCATGGCCAATTCTGTTGCTGACATGACTACTGTAACACCACCAACGGTTGCTGTAAGACCACTTACGTAAGCTCCAATGGAGGCTCCTCCAGTGAATGGTATGGCTGCAATTGCTCCTACTGCCAGTAGACCGGCACCTACCCAGCATCCTATTTTACCCGTCTTAATTCTTTTCTTAATTTGGTTTGCATATTCACCTTTAACAAGAACCCTGTTCTCTTTATCTTCTAAGGCTCTTTTTAGTTCCTCTTTTGTATATACTGTTTTCATAACAAACGAGATGTTTTTTTTTACAATGAATCAGCTAACTCTTTTTCACCATAGGGCCAACTAAAGCCACAACAACAACAGTTGCAAATCCAATGAGCAACCCTTTTACGATAGTGTCAAATTTTTTCCCTTCATCTTTGGATTTTAGCAAATCACTTACTAATCCATTCAATTGCTGTATTATCATCGTTCTATTGTCATCACTAATGCTTGCATTTACGGAAACAATATTAATTGTATTTGTCAGATTAGTGATAACCGTACAATAAAAATCCTGATCCTTTCCACTATTATCTACTTCATCTTGAAGTATCTTCATTGCAATATATAATACCGATACCAGTTCTCTGCCATGTGGCAATATGTTATCCAAATCCTTTTTTGTGGTTTTTTGATTGTGTAAAGCTTTGACAAGTTCTTGAGCTTTTTCTTCTAATAAGATGTTTTTATCACTCATGTTATTACCTTTTATAGGTGGGCTCTATTTATTGGTTTTTGGTCATAAAAACAGACAGAACCCATTAATCTGCCAGACGACCGTCATTAATCATTGAGACTCTCGATTATACCATCCCAATCATCCAATCGTTCTTGGTATTCTTCATTTGTTTCATTGTCTTGTTGCCTCCAAGCTTCGTTGGGATTAAAATCTTCATCACAATCTGTAGGATGGTGCTTACACATATTCTATTATTTTAATTGGTTAATATTTCTGCAAAATTACTAATTCTTCGTTTTCGGTTTCCGTTTATAGACAATTATAGAAAAAAAACTATAGTTGGTCGGGTAATGTGGGATAGACTTTGTGGAAGTATGTTTTCAGGTGGTAGTCGGCACCACGGGCATAGCTGCTATGACGGTCTTTCGGCCAGTCTGGACCCGTAAAGAAACTGCGCATCTTGTCGTACTTGCCTTTATTGTGCTCCGTCATATTGCGCACCAAATAAATCAGTTCGTATGAATTGCCATTCTTCCCATGCCACTCAATAGGTTCCACCTTGGCTGGGCACATACGGCCAGAGAAGCGGTAGGCAAAAAGACGCTTGACGGCAGGGGAAGAGTCAATGTAACCTAGCTGCGAAATTGTGTTTATAAACTCCTCGAACTGCTTTGCGCCAGCCTTTATCACGTCAGGATGTAACCCAAAGTACTCGCTGCTGTCGCTGGACTCATTGCGGAACGAGAAATAGTCTTCGGGCAGATGGAAGTCCGTTTCAATGCTGCCACCACCTTTCAGAATG
>CADBOG010000047.1 GCA_902796265.1 uncultured Bacteroidota bacterium | reverse complement strand
TTTGCAGTAGGCAGTCAAGTCTTCTACGGTATTGTCAAATGAAAATGTGTGTTCCACATCGTAATACTTTTCCACAAAATCCAATCCCTTGTATTTTTGCAGATATTCGTAGGCTTGAGAGGTGGAGATATGATGATCCGCAGCGAACTCTGTAATCAGAGCCACAAGATAATTAATCCTATCAATTACCGACTTGCTCATATTTTTTTTACCTTTAACGTAATTATTCAGTTTGTATTGTGCAAAGCACACAATAAATGACAAAAAGCCAAATCTGACAGTTGACAGTTCTGACAGTTTAAAAATGGATGACAATAATCCTTTCTTAATATTATATAATTACTTAATATATAGATATATAGATAATAAATAAAGGGAATTGTCCTACTCAAAAAAACAATTGTCAAACTGTCAACTGTCAGATTTCAGAAATCGATAATCCTCTAAAAAGCAAAGAGCCAACGAAATACAATATCAAAAAACAGTCGGCACCACAGATGACAAACCACGCAAAAGGGACAGAATGTATCTTCGCATCGGGAATTCAACGCAAGGTGGGGAACGATCGAGTCTAATGTAAGTCTAACTTAACTCTAACTTAAGTCTAACTTTACTCTAACCTTAACCTTAGCGATAATCCCTAATGCAGGGCAATAAAAACGAACCATAATCGTTTCACATAATCATATATCTCTGCGTCGATGAAAAAATCTTATATTTTTATTCTTCTTACCGTCATCCTTGCATCATGCAACAAGAACATACCAACACGTGTTGATATTACCGACTGGCAATTCCAATACAAAGGGCATTGGTATTCCACTACAGTTCCAAGCTTTATCCACACTGACCTGATGGACAATGACCTAATCCCCGACCCGTACTTCGGAACCAACGAGGACTCTGTGCGTTGGGTAGGTGACAGCATTTGGCACTATAAGACCATTATCCCCAAAAGGAATCTACCAGCTGGTGACACTCTGTGGCTAGTGTTTGAAGGTTTAGCGGGCCAAGCCGTTATAGCCATCAACGACGAGCTATATAATGCCGACAACATGTTCTGCCAATACGAATTCCCAATCACCCGAAAGCTTCTGGATATGAACGACAGCGGGTTAAGTATTGAGCTCACTTTCTGGCCAATAACACCTAATAAATATGAACATACGGGCGAAATAAATGCCAAGGTGATGCCAAGTGATTCCACGAAGGAAGCGCAATATGGTATAACTTTGCCCGACAGGCGTGCATTCACTCGCATAGCACCTTATCAGCAAGGTTGGGATTGGGGTCCCAAGATGCCTTCATGCGGCATCTGGAAGCCTGTATATATCACCAATCAGCTGAAGCCACAAGAAGCATCAATCGATGACGTTAAAAGGGCCAAAGAATCCTGTCTTAAAGCCAAATCAATTAATGTTAAGCTGATACAGAGACCCGACTCCATTGGAAGGAGTTTCACCTTCTTCCGCGACGGCAAACCCATCTTCATCAAGGGTGCCAACTGGATACCTGTCCACTCATTCCTCATCCTCGACAACAAGATGAAAGAGCGATACCGCCACCTGCTTTGCTCCGCCAAAGAGGCTGGATTCAACATGCTGCGTGTGTGGGGTGGCGGCATCTACGAGCACGATTATTTTTTCGACCTTTGCGACTCACTGGACATAATGGTTTGGATGGACTTCAACTTCTCCACTATGCTCTACCCCGACAACAATGCTATGCTGGCAAGCATCCGTAACGAAGCCTACCAAAACGTAAAACGCATAGAGAAACACCCTTGCGTTGTCCTATGGTGCGGCAACAACGAGGTCAAGAACGGTTGGGAAGACTGGGGCTGGCAGGGAGTATACAAATGGTCACCAGAACAACGCAAACGTCTCGAGAAAGCCATGGACACCATCTTCGGATATCCTAACACAACCGACAATACCTGTTCGACCAGCATTCTGGCTCAAGCCATCAGAGACTGCGACCCTATGCATCGCCCATACATCACCACATCCCCACTCTACGGATGGGGACATCCCGAATGCGTAACACATGGCGACAGCCACTACTGGGGCGTTTGGTGGGGCGAGGAGCCTTTCGAGAAATATGCCGAAAAAACAGGTCGTTTCATGTCGGAGTTCGGTTTCCAGAGTTACCCCATGATGAGCACCATCGGCCGCTACGCACCGGAAGCATTGAACAATGAATGGCAAACAAAGAGTTTTAATGATGCCCTTCAAGCAATCCCGGCCTTGCGAAGCCACCAAAAGCATCCTCGTGGCGTGCAGATTATTGACAAGGCCATGAAGCGTTATTATGGATTCGACAGCCACTCACTATCACTCGAAGACTATGTCTATGTCAGCCAACTTCTCCAAGCCTGGGGTACTGGTTATGGCATCTTCCAACATATCAAGCAGCAACCGCATTGCATGGGCACACTTTATTGGCAACTGAATGACTGCTGGCCCGTGGCCTCTTGGTCGTCCATCGACTATTATGGCAACTGGAAGGCTCTCCACTACCGTGTGAAGGCTCTCTATGCCGACAATGTCGACCTTGCCGCATGGGAACAATACTACAGCATTTATCCTAAAAAACGAATCTATGATAAAGCTGTATATGAATTAAAACACGCCATCTCCGACTCTAATCAAAGCCCTAAAGGGAGCAAAGCCCACCTCGAGGCAACTGTCACAGCCAAGAGCAACCTATACGATGTCTACCTCGACACCGAACCACATATCGACGGCCACTTCAGCAACAACTTTTTCGACCTCAAAGCAGGCGAAAAAGTGACAGTCACCTTCTGCCCTGTTGACCCAACGGCCGACATCAGGAACATAAAGGTGACTGTCCGTACTCTCAACGAGTTATACGCGAGATAGATAATTACATTCGCTCCAGAGCCTTAATAGCAGGTTCATAGCCTCGTGCTGCTGCCTGCTGGTACCAATACTTGGCTTTCTTCAGATTGCGCTCAACGCCATCTTCTCCCTCTTCGAGCATCATTGCCGAATAGTACATTCCTAGCACATTGCCGGCTTCTGCTGCTTTTATGAACCATCCCAATGCTGTCACCGCATCCTCCTCGACATTGATACCCTGGATATAGCATAAGGCAATCATCAAGAAGCCTCTGCCATAACCATTCTCAGCTGCACGACTATACAAATCGAAGGCTTTCTTGTGGCTCAAGATGACTCCACGTCCCGACTGGTACATATATCCGAGATTGCACATACCCTCAAAGCTTCCACGGTCGACAGCAAGCTGGAAATAATGGACAGCACTGTCGAACTCCTCACGAGCCTCGTAGAGATTACCCAGACGGTTGCATGCATCGTATGAGCCAGCCTCTACTGCCCTTCTTAACACCTTAATGGCCTCTGCCGTATCGGGCATGCAGCCATATCCGTTCATATAGCAAATCGAAAGATCGTTCATTGCAGGAAGATTGCCCAAAGCTGCTGCTGTGTCGAGATAACGTTTACCCAACTGCTCATTCTGGGCACATCCAAGACCATTCATGCGAGCCAGACCCATCTGGTAGTATGCAGCACTATTGTCAGAACGAGAAGCCACAAGCTCAAACAAGCGATATGCAGCCGCTGGGTCTTCCTTAACGCCCAATCCTTTCTGCTGCAAGACAGCATAAGCTACCGCACCATCATAACTGCCCCTACTAGCCGCTATGGAGAAATATTCGGCAGCCTCAGCATATTGTTGTTCTCCCACATAGCTGCGACCTATGAAAAGACTTGCATCGGCACTGCCATTGTTGTGCGCCTTCCAATAATAATATACAGCAGAGTCACCATTGCCTGACAGGCCTCCCTTACTATAGTTGTAGAAATCGGCAATCAAGAATGCAGCCCTTCCTACACCCTGAGCTGCTGCAGATTTAAGATAAGGTATTGCCTTGGCTGTATCAATGTCGACACCGCAGCCCTCAAGATAGGAGCGACCCACATAATATGTGCCTATCTCCTCTCCTGTCGAGTCGGCAGCAAGATAGTATTCGAATGCTTTCTTCTTATCAAGAGGTAAATATTGGCCAATACGATGGAAATCGCCAAGATAGCACAACGCCTCACCATGACCCATATCGGCAGCACGACGATAATATGCAATGGCTGCCATAGAGTCGGCCTCAAGTCCTCCAAGACCTGACTCATAGTAATTGCCAACCTTGAAGATACCCTGTGCCACATCATTGTCGGCCAAGAGTTTATAATACTCAAGGGCTTTACCATAATCTCTTTCCTCGACAGCAGTACCTGTCTCGTAGCAATAGCCAAGTGCCTGAATTGCATCAATGTAGTTCATGTCGGCCGACTTCTTCAGGTATTCCACTGCCTTCTTCATATCGTCATCACTACCTTTACCCAACTTGCCATTGATATAGAGTAGACCCAAGCGGTAGTATGCCAAACCTGTGCCACCCTGCTCGTAATATTTCGCTGCCTTCTTGTAATCAGGATCTTTACCATCATACCCATCCTCGTAAACACGGCCCTTCATTGTCAAGCAAAGTGAACTCTTGTTCTTGACACCCTTATCTAAGTACTCCATTGTCTTCTCATCGTTGTTCAGATTTGCATAGAGTAATGTAAGATAATAATAACCGTCGACATTCCCTTTCTCAATCATTTCATTGTAGCATCCAATCACACCGTCTATATTACCATCATTGGCATATAGTTCGGCTAATTCTATATAAGCATCATTATCGCCCAATTCGATAGCACGACGGTAATAGTGTTCGGCAGTACGCCTGTCTCCATTCTCCATAGAATGAAAAGATGCTGCTGTTCTTGCACACTGACTGCTACCATATTCGTCTGCACCACGATACAGATAATCCATCGCCTTTACCTTATTTTCTTCGACACCCCATCCCATATAGTACATCTGAGACAAATCCAGACAAGCATCACCTTTCAAGTAATCGTCTCCTTCTTTATTAAGCATACGTTCCAAATAATATTTGGCCTCTGCATACTGACCAGAATGAATCATCATGCGAGCAATCACTTGACGGCAAATCTGACTTCCAAGAGCATCGCCCTTACGCCAGTAATCCATTGCGCGTATGCTGTCGCGTAAAGCTTTATTGTCTGGTATCATGAATACCCTGCCTGCCACGTAGTAGGGATATTCAACATTGGGCATCTTTTGGCAAAGATCGACAGCCATTTTCTGTGCCTTTTCCTCATCTTCAGCAACACCCATACCCATAAAGTACATATCAATAGCAGAACTAATACAACCTGGATAATTCCATCGCATACCTTCGTTGATATATTTCCAAGCTTTGTCATATTCGCCAACAGAAGCATAGTGGTCTCCCAATCGCATCATTGCAAACCAGCTATTCTGTTTCGCAGCCTTTTTCCACAAATCTATAGCACGTTTTTGGTCAACCTTATAGCCAAGGATTCCATAGTAGTAGAAGTCAGCCAAATCACCCAAAGCCCATTCATCATTCTTTTTGGCAGCCAATTCGATGAGACGCAACGCCTCAACGGTGTCCGGTTTAATGCCTGTACCATGCAATAATGCAATTGCTAAAGCTGCCATACCACGCGGTTCTCCCTTAGCAGCCAGCTCCTGACGGATAGCAAGATAACGAGCAGTATCCTTGGGCAACGAGGTTCCTCGCAGATAATAACCCGAGAGATAGGCGCTTGCTTCGGCACTCCCCTTTTCTGATGCGGCCTTAAATAGTTGTAGCGCCTTTGTCGAATCCTGCTGCACTCCAGCACCATTCTCATAGCATCGCGCCAACAGCACCATAGATTTGACATCACCTTTATTGGCTTTATCTATCAGTTTCTGGTCTGCCTGAGCCATTGCAGCCATTACCGGAACCAGAAGTGTAACAAAAAGAATTACAATTTTATTCATTTTTATTATGCATTAATTATTCCTCATTACTATTCTTATGCCATTGTCAACTATTTCATAGGCATATAAATCACCTTTTTCGTCTCAAAATATTCCTCTTCGAAAAAGTCACTGATGTCATATAGATGTACCTTCTTCTTGAATGGTGCTATCTCTTCTGTCAAATCACCTCCTTTCAGATAGATGATTCCATTGCGCAACTTATGGTAGTGGATATCTGACAGCTTACCTCTCACCCATCCCACGAACTGTGACAAATCGGTGACGGCACGCGAGACAATGAAATCAAAGTCCCTATCAACCTGCTCGGCACGAATCTGTTCTGCCTTAACATTCTTAAGCTGTAACGACTCTGCAACACTCTGAACAACCTTTATCTTCTTGCCTATCGAGTCAACCAGATAAAAGTTGGCATCAGGAAACATGATAGCCAGCGGTATGCCAGGGAAGCCCCCTCCTGTACCGAGATCCATCACCTCTGCCATCGTCTTGAACTGCAAGACCTTGGCAATAGCCAACGAATGGAGCACATGGTGTTCCATGAAGTTGTCCATATCCTTACGTGAGATGACATTAATCTTTGAGTTCCAGTCACCATACAAATCCGGCAGAGCGGCAAATTGTTCCTTTTGCCGCTCTGTAAGATTCGGGAAATATTTCAGAATTATATCCATATTATCCAAAATACTCCACGCCGCTCTCGAAAATCATCTGATTGTCGCGGAAGTTAATATTCTGTGCGCTATGAATGGTGCGACGCTCACTATGACCCATCTTGCCAAACACACGGCCATCGGGGCTTGTTATGCCTTCTATAGCCATATAGCTGCCATTCATATTGTACTCTTCATCCATCGTTGGAATGCCATCGATAGTACAATATTGGGTGGCAACCTGTCCTTTGGCAAAGAGCTTGTCAATCCACTGCTTAGGAGCCACAAAACGTCCCTCACCATGTGAAATGGGGATAGCGTATACACCACCCAATTCTGCCTTACGCAACCATGGACTCATGTTGCTCGACACTCGAGTATATGCAATCTTGCTCTGATGGCGACCAATAGTGTTGAACGTCAGCGTAGGTGCATCCTCGGCCTGTGGACATATCTCCCCGTAAGGAACAAGACCCAGTTTCACAAGAGCCTGGAATCCATTGCAGATGCCCAGCATCAAACCATCACGCTTGTTGAGGAGCTCCATAACGGCTTCTGCAATCTTCGGATTGCGGAAAACACTGGTAATAAACTTGGCACTGCCCTCAGGCTCATCACCTGCCGAGAAACCACCAGGAATCATCACTATCTGACTGTTATTGATGGCCTTGACGTATGCATCTACACTTTCGCGTATCTGCTGGCCGTTTTGGTTACGGAAAACAATTATCTCGCTCTCAGCACCAGCACGGTTAAAGGCGCGAGCACTATCGTATTCGCAGTTTGTACCTGGGAAAGCAGGAATGAACACATGCGGCTTGGCCACCTTATGCTTGCAGACATATACATCTTTATATTCCTTAGGCTCTGTGTTCTCTATCTTCTCAGGGACAATCTTCGTCTTTGTCGGGAATACTCCTTCGAGAGTCTGCTGCCATGCTGCAAGCGCTTCTTCGAGTCCTATGCACTCATCGCCAACATAGAAAGCGGGTTCATCGATAACACTACCTATCTCTTTGCAACGGAACGGCATCTGTTCTGCCGTGATATTGGACTCAACCTCAATAACGATATTGCCATAATTGCGTGCAGTCAATGCTCCGCTGTCAGTTTTGAATTCTCCATTCAACTTGACGCCCTTCTTGTTGCCGAAAGCCATCTTGCTGACAGCCTCTATCAAGCCTCCAAATCCGACCACGTATGTGCTGAGCACCTTACCGTCGTGGATAGCTTTTCGCAATGCCTCATACTGCGACAAGACATCACCATAATCGGGCATATCATAATCATTTTTCTTGACATCGAGCAGCAAAAGTCGGCCACCATGGCTCTTCAGCTCGGGTGTAACTGTATGGTGCACATCGGTCATACCCACTGCAAACGAGCAGAGCGTTGGAGGAACATCTATATCGTTGAATGTGCCACTCATAGAGTCTTTGCCACCAATAGCGGGCAGCTTAAGACCCATCTGGGCGTTGTAGGCACCCAAAAGTGCTGAGAATGGTTCACCCCAACGGTAAGGATCGTTGCCAAGCTTTTTGAAATACTCCTGGAAAGTGAGACGCACACGGCTGGCATCACCACCGGCAGCGGCGATCTTCGCTACGCTGTTGACGACATTCCAAGCGGCGCCATGGAATGGGCTCCAAGACATCAGATATGGGTCGAGACCATACGACATCAAGGTCACGAGGTCGCATTTGCCGTCAAGCAAAGGCAATGTTGCAGCCATAACCTGTGATGGGGTGAGATGGTAAAGGCCTCCAAAAGGCATCAGGACACTGCCTGCACCTATAGAGCTATCAAACATCTCAACAAGACCTCTCTGTGAACATACATTGAGGTCGGCAAGTGTCTTAAGCCATAGTTCCTTGATATTATTGGTAGTATTAGTGGCATTCTGTCCACCCTTAGTCGGCATACTTACGCTGACTGTAGTCTCCTGATGGGCACCATTGGTGTCGATAAAGCGGCGGCTAAGGTTAACTATCTCCTTCCCTCTCCAGCTGATAACCATGCGAGGATCGGCAGTAACAGTGGCAACAACGGTTGCCTCAAGGTTCTCCTCGTCGGCATATTGAAGCATCTTGTCCACATCCTCTTTGGCGACAACAACAGCCATACGCTCCTGACTCTCGCTGATAGCCAGCTCGGTACCATCAAGTCCAGCATATTTCTTCGGGACCTTGTCGAGGTTTATCTGAAGTCCGTCAGCCAACTCACCGATGGCAACACTTACGCCACCAGCACCGAAATCGTTGCACTTCTTAATTAACGAAGAGACCTCCTCGCGACGGAAAAGACGCTGAATCTTGCGTTCGGTGGGGGCATTACCCTTCTGCACCTCTGCACCGCAGGTGGTGAGGCTCTTGGTAGTATGGCTCTTCGATGCTCCCGTAGCACCTCCGATACCATCACGTCCTGTGCGTCCTCCTAAAAGGATGATGATGTCACCAGGGTCTGAAGTGAGACGCTTCACAGCACGGCGTGGAGCAGCAGCTATGACTGCACCAATCTCCATGCGCTTGGCGACATAGTTGGGATGGTATATCTCATTGACAAGACCAGTGGCAAGTCCTATCTGGTTGCCATAAGAGCTGTAGCCGTGAGCAGCCGTGGTGACAATCTTGCGTTGTGGCAGCTTGCCAGGCAGAGTCTCGTTGAGAGGCTTTGTTGGGTCGGCAGCACCTGTGACACGCATTGCCTGATAGACGTAGGTACGTCCCGAAAGTGGGTCGCGGATGCAACCGCCAAGACAGGTAGCAGCACCACCAAAAGGTTCAATCTCTGTCGGGTGGTTGTGAGTCTCGTTCTTAAAGTTGATGAGCCATTCCTCCTTGTTGCCGTCAACTTCAACAGGAACAACGATAGAACAAGCATTAATCTCATCGCTAGGCTCCTGGTCGTCAAGAATGCCTGCTTTCTTCAGTCGCTTGGCTGCCAATGTTCCGATATCCATAAGACAGACATATTTATCTGTACGTCCCACATACTGCTCCTTATGGTCGGTAAGGTATTGCTGGAATGCACCTTCTATCAGTGGACGATAGTAGCCATCGTCGAACTGGACATCCTTCAGCTCGGTGGCGAAGGTGGTGTGACGGCAGTGGTCACTCCAGTAGGTGTCAAGAACGCGAATCTCCGTCATGGTCGGGTCGCGATGCTCCTCGTCTTTGAAATATCGCTGAATATGAAGGAAATCTGCAAAGGTCATAGCCAATCCCAGCGAGCCATATAGTTCCTTCAAATCGCTCTCTCCCATATCTTTGAATCCCTCAAACACTATGACGTCGGCTGGCTCATCAAAATGGTCAACAAGAGTTTCTGGTTTTACCTCATCAGTGGCACGGCTGTCGACAGGATTGATGCAATGTTTCTGGATGGCTGCTTTCTGGGTCTCCGACAGTTGTCCACTGATGACATAAGTGGTAGCACTCTTGATAATGGGACTCTCGTCGGCACGCATCAGGCAGCAGCATTGCTCAGCCGAATCTGCTCTTTGGTCAAACTGACCCGGTAAGTACTCCACCGAGAAAACAAAATCATTCTCTTGACATGGAAATTTTTCCTCGTAGACATTGTCGACAGGTGGTTCGGAAAAGACTGTCACAAGTGCCTTCCGATAGGTCTCTTCTGAAAGATTTTCAATATCGTAGCGTATCAGTACGCGAACATTCTCTACCTTAATATTGAGATAGTTAAGCAACTCCTCATGAAGTTCTTTTGCCTTGATGCTGTACTCAGGCTTTTTCTCAACATAGATTCGACGAACATTATTCATATATAGGGGATTAAAAGGTTTTAAGTGTATTATTTGCTAAGTTTTTTAGAGATTATTTTTCTGATATGTCTCTTTTAGTGCTTTGATATTCCAACCTTGTGCGTTTCGTGGTGCCACATCGGTATAGAAATCAAGAATGTAGCGCATATCGGCATCAAAATCGCCCGAAGGTTCTATAAAAGGACCTATACCCATGTGACGTGTTTTGTAGTTGATATATGTCACCGCTATCGGCACTCCTGCCTGTGATGCTATCTCATAAAAACCACGTTTGAAGCGACGTACCGGTTTTCGGGTTCCCTCCGGAGTGATGATTATGGTTATGTCTTTATTCTCCTTCAAAGCCTTCACAGCACTGTCGACAATATGGTTTGAGCGGTTCCCTCTGTCAATTGGCAATGCACCGCAGCGCTTAAGAAAACGGCGAATGGGGAATACAAAGAACTCTTTCTTGATGAAAAAACGCCCATTTAACCCTAAATGCCATACACATGCGGCTCCCAACAGGAAATCATAGATGCTGGTATGAGGAGCCTCAATAAAAACACAGTGGTGGGAGCGGCTTAAAGTCTCCTCACTAGGTGGGTCGAATTTCCAACCGAAAAGCCTAACTATTGACACCCAAAGTCGTTTCATCTTATTTTTCTCCTCTCATCTGTTTTCTTAGGTTCTCAGCAGCTCTCTTGTCACCATTTTTCTCCAAGCCGTTGGCATACGAATTATAGAAACTGTATGTTGCCGTATTCTGGTCGATACCATTAGCAGCACTCAACTGAACATAGAGCTGCAACGCCTCCTGGTCCATCAATCCAAGTGATAGCATCCTATTGATTTCTGCCATTGCCGACGACAAATCGCCCTGCCCGGCAAACAGTCTTGCCGAGATGGTGAACGGGAAGGCATACCTGCCTTCTGACTTCATCTGGTCGAGCAAAGCAGCAGCCTCTTGTTGGCGTCCGCCATTCAGACATGAATACACCTTAATCTGCTTTGCCGAGGGATCGCTGGGATCGACCTCCAAAATCTTGTCGCAATAGCCAATTGCATCGTCATATTGATGCGTCTGGAAACTGATATTGGCAAGATTCGAAAGAGCGGTACCATTATAAGGATTTATCTCCAAAACTCTCTTAGACAGCACAATGGCGGTGTCAATATTGCCTTTGTTCATTTGCTGAAACGCCTCATAGTCGTCCTTCGTCTGTCTTTTAAGAATCAACGCTATAGGCTTTCCATCAACATCGATTGTGTGTACACAATCTTTAGGTGGGAATTGTGGACTTAGCAGGTACTCGCCACTGATGCCCGTGAGGGGAAATACCAGATAGTCCCAATCGTATTCATAACGTTGAGCCCAGCGGATGAAACGGACATGGAACTTGTTTGTGTCGCCATGCAGGAAATACTTGGTCGACTCAATATGCCACGAACCTATAACGGTCTTCTCGCCATCGGGTCGCGGTTCAGCATTTGCCATAACCCACTCTGTTGCCTCTCGCATTGAGTGGTAATAATAGTCAAGCTCATAGTGACCGAATGCCTTCTTGACTCCTCCACTCAACTCATTGAAATAGACATACTCGTATGGGTGATTCCTTACTGTATGCAGAGCTGGAGGCAACATGAGCAGCAGCGGCAAAGCCACTCCTACTGCCTCAAGCCAACGTTTCTTGCTCTTCTCTGACAGCCATACCGCAAATGCATCGAAACCAAGTCCGGCAGCAATTGCCATGGGAGGATAGGTGAAGAGTGAATGACGCCAGCCACCATAGACATTGGCGCCAGTGATGACTATCCAGCATACGGGGAATATGAAACAGAAATAGAGCATGATGCTCTCAAGTCGACGTTCTTTCTTGAAAGCACCGAAAAATGGATATATCAGCCAGCCAACAATAACCGCAAGGGGTATTGTCATCAGCATGAACTTGGGCGTGTAATACCAAGGCAAAGTACCCGACATCATCATCTGGCCATCAAAGAGTTGGCGCAGCTGAACATCGAACTGCGACATCAGCTTGAAACTTTCAATACTGTTGGCGATAGGGTCTTTCATTGCAAAAGGCCATAAGACGATGCCTGCGAAAAAGCCTGTAAGGCTTACTGCTATGGCTGCGGCAATAGCCTTCGCGATGGTGGCTCCACCAACATGCTTGCCATAACGGATAAGCCAAAGCAAACCCCACAAACCCATATAGCCGACAACGATGAGTCCACCGATACGGTTGCTGACCGCAAGTGCCAAGGATAAAGCCAGCATAGCAAGGGTCAATGGGTTGAATTTGGGTGTGTTCTTTATAAGCAATACTACCACAAACAGGATCTCTATCAAGATGGTGAACAAGAATCCTGCTGTCTTAAAGAGTAATGGTGAAACTATCACCATCAAGAAGATGGCGAGATTGCGGGTAAACTTGTCTGAGAATGCCTGCTCAGGATAGACAACCTTGGCGACAGCCTTCTTGCCTTTCTCTGTTGCTGATTCGATGGTAGGTGTCAGCTGACGGAAGAGCATCATCATATAATATATGCACATGGTGATGCCTGCAGCCAATGGAATATCTTTGGGATTGTTGAATGAATGTCCTAACAGTCGGGGCGAGAAGAACAGGAGCAGCATGGCGAACACACCAGCGCGCCAACCACCCAGACGATAGGCAATAAGGCCTCCGAAAAGCACTATAAGCCAACCCAGGAAGGCATTGCAAGCATGGCGGGTACGGGCTATGTCTTCGACACCAAAAGTCTCATTAATCCATTCGGTTACAACATCAAAAGAGCAACCATAGTATTTAAGGTTCCAACTCTGGGTCTTGCCGTGCACGGTGACAACGTCCTGCAGACAGGTGCTGTCTGCTCCGTCGCTCCTATAATAATCCATCACGAACTTTCCCTGTGGTATCTGGAATTTATCCTCGTCTCCACTGTTTCCTGCCGAGCGGCTCATCAGCGGCATTGCAAAAAACAATATCGTCGCTATTCCGACAAAAAGCCAGAACCATACATTGCCTTTATTCTCAGAAATGATTTTTTTCATAACTATTATTATGGGTTATCGTGTCTAAAAGAGAATCGCCTTATCGATGGTCTTTCAAACATTATCTATAATACTACTTATAACGCCTCCAAATCTTCATCAGTTCCATAGGTGCTTTGAAAAAGTCTCTACTCTTCAACTGCGAGCCATCGATATCCTGCCACTGGAAGAGTGGAAACTCATATATTTTTTCTGTCGCCCTTTCCTTGCCGTAAGCTTTCGTGTATCGTGCCAAAAGCTCCACATCGAACAGCCACCGAGTGATGAACTGTTCCGGGAATAACTTCTTAACCACATCTCTGCGAAACAGTTTGGCACCACACTGGGTATCGTATACCGGCAATCCAAGCATCATTGATGCCACAGTAGCGAAGCAACGTCCTAGATAGTGTCTCAATGGTTTGCGTTTCACCTTGGCACCCAATCGCATAAGTCTTAAGCCCATGACGGCGTCATATCCCTTACCTGCCCAAGCCACCATCGGTTCAATCTCATCCAGCGGTGTTGCCAGGTCGGCATCCCAAAAAGCGATATACTCTGGTTCAAACTGCTCGGCAGCATAGAGCATACCCTTGCGTACTGCCTCTGCTTTTCCACCATTAGGCTGTATATCAAGAAGCAGCAGTCTTTCGTGACGTGCAGTTAACTCCTGCAACACCTCAAGGGTATTGTCGCGGCTCCCGTCGTTCGCAAAGAGGAACGCCACATCCTCGTGCCGCTCCACATAGTCTACAAACGCCTCCTGCCTCAGTCGCTTCGACTCATTGTAACAAGGTACTACGATTATTGTTTTCAATTGATTGAATATTAATTATCTCGCTTAAAATGTCTAATCTGCCGATGTCAAGGCCGACGGATTAATCAGAGGCCGAAGCGTTTCTTGTAAGCCTTCATAGTGTTCTGCAACAGCGACACAATGGTCAGAGGGCCCACTCCACCAGGCACCGGAGTTACCCAGCTGCAATGTGCGTCTACCTCGCTATGCTTCACGTCACCTATAATGCGGTATCCTGACTTCTTGCTGGCGTCTGGTACACGATGGATACCTACGTCGACCAACACCACACCATCCTTAACCATATCGGCTGTGACAAACTCGGGCTTGCCAATGGCTACAACCAGAATATCAGCCATGCGTGTCAGTTCTGCAAGATTCTTGGTACGGCTATGGCAGAGCGTTACTGTGCAGTTGGCACCTTTTCTGTTGCGTGACAGCAGGTTTGCAACTGGTGTTCCGACGATATTGCTTCTTCCCAATACGACGCAATGCTTGCCTTCGGTCTCGATGTTGTAATGCTCTAGTATTGAGCATACACCCATCGGGGTTGCAGGAAGGAAAGCATCCTCTCCTAACACCATGCGACCGATATTGATTGGTGTGAAACCGTCAACATCCTTTTCGGGTGAGATGGCATTGATGACCTTCTGCTCGTCTATCTGTTTAGGCAAAGGCAGCTGGACAATAAAGCCATCGATATCATCATCTTCGTTCAAGAAATGAATGGCTTTCAAAAGCTCTTCTTCGCTGGTATTTGCCGAATAGCGGTACACTGAGGAGGTGAAGCCTACCTCATGGGATGATTTCTCTTTGTTGGCAACATAAGTCTGGCTGGCACCATCGTCGCCTACAAGGATTGCTGCCAGATGTGGTGGACGGATTCCCTTTGTGGTATACTGACGCACCTCATTGGCTATTTGGTCTTTGATTGCAATAGATGTCTGTTTTCCATCAAGAAGCTGAAACATATATTTAGAGTTTAAGAGTTTAAAGATTATCTTTTGTTGCTGATAAAAGTCATTTATCTTTTAAAAGTCATTTATCTTTTTCTTTTCGGGAAGCCCATCTTACCCATTTTGCCCTTGTTTGTCGACACTGCCTTCATCATCTTTCGGGTGTCTTCAAACTGTTTCACCAGACGGTTCACCTCTTGTATTGTCCGTCCGCTTCCGGCTGCTATGCGCTGCTTGCGACTTCCGTTCAGGCAGGAAGGATTGCGTCTCTCATAAGGTGTCATGGAACCAATTATCGACTCAATCGGCACAAAGGCATCATCTCCAATCTCGATATCCTTGGTCAGTTTTCCGAGACCCGGAATCATACCGATTAAATCCTTCATGTTACCCATCTTCTTCACTTGGGCTATCTGCGACAGGAAGTCATCAAAGTTATATTCATTTGAAACTAATCGTTTCTGAATCTTACGGGCTTCTGCCTCGTCGTATTGTTCTTGGGCACGTTCAACCAACGAAACGACATCACCCATACCCAAGATACGGCTTGCCATACGGTCGGGATGGAAGACATCAAGAGCGTCCATTTTCTCACCGATACCGACAAACTTGATAGGCTTTTGTACAGCATAGCGTATCGTGAGAGCAACACCACCTCGTGTGTCGCCATCAAGCTTCGTGAGCACAACACCATCATAGTCAATCCTCTCATTGAAGGCCTTTGCTGTATTCACGGCATCCTGTCCTGTCATTGAGTCGACCACAAAAAGTGTCTCTTGCGGTTGGAGTGTCTCTTTCAGCTTGGCAATCTCGTCCATCATCTGCTCATCAACAGCAAGACGTCCGGCAGTATCGACAATCATCACGTTTACTCCCTTCATCTTCGCTTCCTGGATTGCATCCTTGGCGATCCTCACCGGGTCATTGTCGCCCATTCTGGCAAACACCGGCACACCGACCTGTTCGCCAAGTACCTGCAACTGGTTGATAGCAGCGGGACGATAGACGTCGCCTGCCACAAGCATGACGTTTTTGCCTTTCTTGGTTTTCAGATAGTTGGCCAGCTTGGCACTGAATGTTGTCTTACCAGAACCTTGAAGACCTGCAATGAGGACTATAGCAGGACTGCCCTTTGTGTTGATATCGACAGCCTCACTGCCCATAAGCTTCGTCAGCTCCTCATGCACAATCTTCACCATCAACTGGCCTGGCTCAATGGACTGAATCACATTACGTCCCAAAGCCTCCTGCTTCACCTTGTCGGTGAACTCTTTGGCTATAGGATAACTGACGTCGGCATCAAGCAAAGCCTTTCTCACCTCCTTAACAGTCTCAGCGATATTGATATCGGTTATCGTTCCTTTGCCTCGCAGGGTGTGCAAAGCTTTTTCTATTTTACTGCTGATGTTCTCAAACATATATCATTTTTTTATTTTTATTTTCAAAAAAATTAACCTTCACACACTCTCTCACCACAATTAATAGCAACAGTGGTATCAATTGCACAACAATATGTTACAACGATACAACCATTCCTTTCGCACCTCTTCTGGCACACTTTTACGAACTGCAAAGATAACAAAAAAAAGCGAGTCGTTGATTTTTTTTTATAATAATGAAACTTTTTTTCAATTTCGACGTTATTGTCAACAGAATAATAAAGTTTTGTGAGCAAGAAAGTACTTAACAACGTTATTAATACCCGGATTCACGATATATGAGACAACTAAAAATTACCCATTCCATCACTAATCGCGATATCAAGTCGCTGGACAAATACCTGCAGGATATCTGCAGCGAAGAACTCCTCACCCCTGAAGAGGAGGTCCAATTAGCCCAGCGTATCAAGGCTGGCGACCAGGCTGCTCTCGACCGCCTGACTAAAGCCAATCTGCGATTTGTGGTTTCCGTCGCCAAGCAGTATCAGAACCAGGGACTTAGTCTCCCCGACCTCATCAACGAGGGTAATGTAGGCCTCATCAAGGCCGCAAAACGCTTCGACGAAACCCGCGGCTTCAAATTCATCTCCTACGCCGTATGGTGGATCCGCCAATCCATCCTCCAGGCCATAGCCGAAAACTCTCGCATCGTCCGACTTCCTTCCAACCAGCTCGGTGCTCTCAACAGGCTGAAGAAAGAAATCTCTAAACTCGAGCAGAAACTCGAGCGTCCACCATCGGAAGAGGAACTTGCTGAGCTTCTTGACATTCCAGAAGATAAAATCAAGAGCATCCTTGGCATCTCAAGCCGTCATATATCAATCGACGCTCCTCTTGTCGCTGATGAGGATGTCAACTTTGTCGATGTCCTTCCCAACGAAGACACACCTGCAACTGACGAAACTCTGATGCAGGAGTCTCTCTCTGTCGAAATCGAACGCGCTCTCTCCTCGCTTACCGAATATGAACGCGACGTCATCCGCATGTATTTCGGCATCGGCATACCCCACGCCCTTAGCCTCGACGAGATAGCCATGAAGTTCGGTCTTACCCGTGAACGTGTACGCCAAATCAAAGAGAAAGGCCTCAAACGACTCAAGAACAGTTCAAAAAGCAAACACCTGATTGCTTATCTATAAACTTCGACAAGCATCACAATTGCGTAAAACCACGAGCCTCATCACATAGAGGCAACATAAAAAAGCCGCTTTTTTGAGAGCAAAAAAGCGGCTTTTTTATGTTGGATAACCTCTTTGTGGTTTATCGGTTTTACATATCTGCGTCATCGTCAGTCTCGGGAACCATATCCGACCAGTCAAGATGTACTGGATAGACGTTCTCCCTGACAATGGTGCCGGGATAGGTATCTTTTATCTTCTGCATAAAGACGTATGCATCGAGCTTCGATGTAAAATCGCCTACCTTGATTCGGAAATTGGGCTCGCTAAACACAATATAGACCTCAACCTCTGGATACATCTCCTTGAAACGTGCTTTCAACTCGAAGGCCTGATTCCTGGAATTAGGGCCTGACAATGCAGCTATCTGCACACGATATCCTGGTACCGTTCTCAATCGCTCGTTGAACTCTATGTGCTTCTTCACAAGTTCACCAACCTTTGTGTCACCGGTAATCTCTATGGACCCCTTGCGACTTTGAGCTGACACATACGAAACACATAGCGTCAAACACAACGCTATCATCAATATCTTTCTCATCGCCTTTATTTTAACGCGACTGTGAACCTATCTGTTCAGGACGTATGGAGAGGATGGGATGCTTCGAGAGATGGAGCATCTGCTGAGCGTAATTACCTATCAGCCATGCCGTCAACGCCTTCTCCTGCTCAGTCATGATGACAATCAAATCAGCATCAATCTTATCGGCATATTCCAAAGTCGAAACAGTGAGATTCTTCTTGGCATCGACAAACTCTGTCACATGTTTAACGCCATATTTGTCGAGGTACTTCTCGACCTGATCGACATAGCCATCAACAAGCGTGGTAATATCCTTCGAATCAGAAGTATACAAGCCGAGCAGATGGACAGTGGAACCGAACGTCTTTGCCATTCTGGTTGCAAATGGAACCTTCTGGCGGGTTTCGGTAGTCGAATCCAGAGGTATCACAATGCGTTCCAGATTCTTATGGAAGTTAAAATCCTCGCGGGCCGAAAGGACGGGAACGGGAGAATCGGTAATGGTTCTATAGGTATTCTTGCCAATCCAGTTGGTCTCGAAACCTGACATACCGTGAGTACCCACAACAATCATAAGGGCCTGATCCTCTATTGCCTGCGCTGCAAGCTGCTCCGAGACCTTGCCTTCTCTTATCACGTACTCCAATTTGATATCTTTGAGCAGATGGGCAACACCTTCGTTACGACGCTCAATCTCAGCGCGTATAGGGGTTTCATCCTCACCTTCCGACTTGACATATACAAGACGGATGTCCGAGTGCCATCGATTGGCCAAATCTATGGTTAAATCTACGGCATTTGCAGAACCCGTAGAGAAGTCAAATCCAACAATTATGTTATTCATAGTGCATATTTTTTTGTTCGTTTGAGAATACAAAAGTACTAACTTTTTTCGAATCGCACAAAAAAATCGTTAAAACCACACCAAAAAGTGCCTTTTTTCACACTCAAAAACACATCAATTAGGCAAAAAAATTAACAATTAAACGCATGATATATGACTGATTCCATGATTAATACATTTTAACTGTTAATTGCAGAATATTTTTTTTATATCCAAACCAAAAAAAAGGTGTAAATTTGCATTTTAAATTATAGAAATAATCCAAAAAAACTAAATAATTGCAATTATGACAGAGATCTGGTCAGCAGTATTAGTCCTGAGCATCACAGGAGCCATCTTTGCGGTGGTGCTGTACTTTGTAGCACAGAAGTTTAAAGTTATCGAAGACCCCCTCATCGACGAGGTTGCCGAGGTTCTCCCTGGCGCCAATTGTGGCGGCTGCGGAAAGGCTGGCTGCCGTGCCATGGCGGAAGCTTTCGTCAAGCAAGGCAACATGGACGGCCTTAGCTGTCCTGCTGGTGGAGCAGAAGTGGCAAAAAAGGTTGCTGCACTCCTCGGCTGCACACCAGAAGAGAAAGAGCCTCAAGTAGCTGTAGTCCGTTGCAACGGCACTTGTTCCAACGCCAAAGCCAAGACCCACTACGACGGCATGCAGGATTGCACCTTCGCCAATAGTCTCTACACTGGCGAGAGCGGATGTGCTTTCGGTTGCCTTGGTTTGGGCAATTGCGCTAAGGCCTGTCAGTTCGACGCCCTCTCCATCGACCCCGAAACGGGTCTCCCAGTGGTCAACGAAGACAAGTGCGTTGCCTGCGGCGCATGTGTCAAAGCATGCCCTCGCGGCATAATAGAACTCCGCAACAAAGGCAAGAACAACCGCCGCGTCTACGTCGCCTGCCGCAACAAAGAGAAAGGTGGCGAGGCCAAGAAATCTTGCTCTGCTGCCTGCATCGGCTGCGGCAAATGCGCAAAGACTTGTCCCTTCGGAGCCATCACCGTCGAAAACAATGTCGCTTATATTGACTTCAACGTATGCAAGCTCTGCCGCAAATGCGTTGCTGAATGCCCCACAGGTGCAATCCATGCTGTGAACTTCCCTCCCAAGCCTGCAGCACCTGCTCAACCTGCAGCAGCTCCCACAGCAGCTCCCGCCACACAACCTGCAGCTCCTAATGCCGAACAAACTACTAACGCTTAGTGAAAGAATGAATCCCAATCATTTGCCCAATCACTAATCAGTAATCACCAATCACTTCAAAATGAAAACATTCGCAATGGGTGGTGTCCACCCCGAAGAAAACAAGATATCCACAACGGCAGTCATCGAGGAATTCCCTCTCCCACAAACCGCCGTCATCCTTATGAACCAGCACCTCGGTGCACCCGCCACTCCCTGTGTGGCCAAGGGCGACAAGGTCAAAGTTGGCCAGCTGATAGGCAAAGCCGAAGCTTTTATGTGCGCCAACGTCCACTCCCCTTTCAGCGGCACCGTGGCTAAAATCGACACCTGCAAGGACGCTTTCGGTCTTGCTAAGCCTGCCATCTACATCAACATTGAAGGCGACGAATGGGAAGAATCCATCGACCGTACTCCCGACATCAAGCGCGAGTGCACCTTGGAGCCAAAGGAAATTGTCGACAAACTCAAGGCAATGGGTGTCGTTGGTCTTGGCGGCGCCACATTCCCCACTCATATCAAGTATTCCATAGCTCCCGACAAAAAGGCTGAATACCTTATCATCAATGCCGTCGAGTGCGAGCCTTACCTCACCAGCGACCATCGTGTCATGATGGAGCATGCCGAAGAGATTTGCATCGGTGTCAGCATCCTCCGCAAGGCTCTTGGCGTCCCTAACGCATACATCGGCATCGAGAACAACAAGCCCGAACCAATTGCCGTCATGAAGAAGATGGCCGCCCAGTTCGAGGGCATCATCGTTGAGCCTCTAAAAGTCAAATATCCGCAAGGTGCCGAGAAGCAGCTCATCAATGCCATCACCGGCCGCTGCGTCCCTTCGGGCAAGCTCCCCATCGACGTGGGTTGTGTTGTGAGCAACGTCGGCACTGCCTACGCTGTTTACGAGGCCATCCAGAAGAACAAGCCTCTCATCGAGAACATCCTTACCGTCACCGGCAAGAAGCTCTCTGAGCAGCACAACTATCATGTCCGTTTCGGCATCACCTACAACGATATCATCAAGCAGGCCCTGCCCAACGGCCTTCCCGAAACCACAGGCAAGATTATCAGCGGTGGTCCTATGATGGGTAAAGCTGTATGCAACCTTGACGGCCCCACCACCAAGGGTGCCTCAAGCGTACTCGTCATCGACGAAGGTGAAGCTGTCCGCGCTAAGGAGGGCAACTGCATCCGCTGCGGCAAATGTATGCACGCTTGTCCCATGGGTTTGGAACCTTATCTCTTCTCGGCTCTTGTCAAGAACCGCCGCATAGAAGAGGCTGGCGCCCACAACATCCTCGACTGCATCGAATGTGGATGCTGCTTCTTCTCCTGCCCTGCCAACAAACCGCTGCTTGACGAAATCCGCCTCGGCAAGAACCTCTACAGGGGCATTCTTATGGCAAAAAAGAAATAAAGAGTACGATATCACGTCATAACGGGACACCGTCATAACAAGAAATCGAAATAACGTCATAACGAAAAAAAAGTCATTATATATATTATGAAACTATTAAATGTATCTGGCTCTCCACATGTCCATAGCGATGAGTCAACAAAGAAAATTATGTGGCAGGTGAACCTGGCATTGGTTCCAGCACTCATTGTCGCTGTGGCTTTCTTCGGCCTCAACGCACTGCTCGTAAGCATCATCTCTGTAGCCTCCTGCGTACTGTTCCAGTGGCTGATAGAGAAATTCATCCTCAAGACAGAATCCACCATCTGCGACGGCTCTGCAGTGGTCACCGGCCTTCTTCTGGCCTTCAACGTACCCGCCACTCGTGAAATGATGTGGCTCGTCATCATCGCTGCTCTTGTAGCCATCGGCATCGGCAAGATGGCCTTCGGTGGCCTTGGCAAGAACCCCTTCAACCCCGCCCTTGTCGGACGTGTTTTCATGCTCATCTCCTTCCCCGTGCAGATGACCACATGGCCGAAACCGGGCGAGAACCTCTTCTCGATGGTTAGCGTAGCCACTACCGACGCCACTACTGGTGCCACCCCTCTGGGTCTCATCAAGGAGAATGGTGTTCAGGCCGCTGGTCAGGTATGGGATTATTTCGTCGGCAACATCGGTGGCTCGCTTGGTGAGGTATCGGCCCTTGCCATCCTCATTGGCGCCATCTTCCTCCTCTGCCGTCGCATCATCACTTGGCATATCCCCGTCAGCTTCATAGGCACCGCTTTCATCTTCAGCGGCATCCTCTGGCTTTGCGACAAGACTGCTTTTGTTGACCCTGTCACAACCATTCTCACAGGTGGCATCATGCTCGGCGCCTGCTTCATGGCTACCGATATGGTGACCTCCCCAATGACAAAAACCGGTCAACTTATCTTCGGTTGCGGCTGCGGTCTTCTCACCATCATCATCCGCAACTGGGGCAACTACCCTGAAGGCGTAAGTTTTGCCATCCTCCTGATGAACGCCGTCACTCCTCTCCTCAACCGCTGGTGCAAACCCAAACGCTTCGCCAACTAACTCCATATAAACTTATCAACATTTCAACATTTATACGATTATGGCAAAGAAGGCAGAATCATCTCTGAAAAATATGCTCCTGGCGTTAACTCTCATTGCGCTGGTGGCAAGTCTCGCATTGGCCCTGGTCAATAACGTCACCAAAGGCCCCATCGAGAAAGTGAACAAGGAAAAGATAGCACAGGCTGTGGCCAAAGTGCTTCCCGCATACGACAACTACACAGTCGACACCGTCATGGTCGAGACAAAGAAAGGCGAACAGCCGATGGTACGTTACACCGCTGTTGATGCCGAAGGCAACCTCGTAGGCAAAGCCATGGAAAGCTGGGACGACAATGGTTTTGGCGGTCGTCTCTCAGCTATGGTGGGCTTTGATGCCGAAGGCAACATCTCCGGCTACGAAATCCTTGCCTCAAGCGAGACTCCCGGTCTTGGAGCCAAGGCCGACACCTGGTTCCAGAAAGATGGCAAAGGTAACGTTATCGGCATGAACCCCGCCACCAACAACATCACCGTCAAGAAAGACGGCGGCGAAGTGGATGCCATCACTGGCTCTACCATCACATCACGCGCTTACTGCCGCATGATCGCCACCGCCTATTCAGCATTTAACACAGAGAAATAATAAGGTATAACGTCTATTGTCTGATAATAACACAACCGTTAACCTTTAAATAATAACCCTTACAAAGAATGAAAGCTACAGATATTATTAAAAACGGTCTTATCAAGGAAAACCCCATTTGGGTCCTTGTACTTGGCATGTGCCCCACACTGGCAACAACGACATCTGCCAAAAATGGCCTCTGCATGGGTCTTGCCACCACCTTTGTGCTCATGTGCTCCAACGTCGTGATTTCACTCCTCAAGAGCCTTGTGCCTGACAAAGTGCGTATCCCCTGCTTCATCGTTGTCATCGCAACATTTGTCACCATCGTTCAGATGGTCATGCAGGGATTCATCCCCGACCTCTATGCTTCATTGGGACTATTCATTCCCCTTATCGTAGTCAACTGCATCGTGCTGGGTCGTGCTGAAGCCTTCGCCTCCAAGAACAATGTATGGTACTCGTTCCTCGATGGCCTCTTCATCGGTCTTGGTTTCACTTGGGCTCTCACCCTCCTTGGCATCGTCCGTGAAGCATTAGGTGCCGGAAGTTTCTTCGGCGTCAATTTCATCGGTGGTGCCGATGGCATGCTTCTCTTCATCCTTGCCCCTGGCGGCTTCCTCTGCCTCGGACTCCTCATGGCACTCATCAACCACATCCGCAATCGCAAAAAAGCCTAACCGTTGCTCCTACAGTTTGTCGATATACAAGTATTTAATACTATTTAACATTATTTAACATATACTCGGCAACTTTTTCACCAGAAAAACACACTATATAGTCAAAAAGAACAAAGTGTTTAATGCAAATTTTAATGTTATGAAAAGGTTAATCATTCTACTCGGTTTTTTATTAATGGCAACATTAGGAGTCTCGCAGAGCTCAACCATAGTTATGGACGGAACCAACAATGGTCAGCATTTTTCTATGATTTTAGAGACTGAAATTTATGCACTCTATGTCAGATCCGAGAAAGATGGAACTGGAAAGTATCCTGACGATGCTCCGACAACAAGATGGATAGTCGTAGATTCTGGAACCTGTGAAGGTGTAGACCAATGTATGAGTATGCTATTCCAGACCTTTGACGTTCCCGAAGGTGACACACTCCTTATTCACGATGGTCCCAGTTTGAGTTCACCGGTGATGTTCACTGCCAACAACGTACTATTCGACTTAACAGGCTTAACAATATTCCCTGGACCATATAACTCATCCGGTGCGTTAACACTTGAATTCCGTACTAATGGTGATGGTATTAATGGTAATGGCTTTTTCATTAACGTTATGTGCCGTGACCGTTGCGAAACAATTACGCCTGTCATAGACTCTTTCTATTACAAGACTCGCAACGGAATCATCTATGATACTGGCTACACACGCTGGGTCCCCCAAGTCGACACCAATTATAATGCCGACTCAACAAGCTTCACTCTCGACACATCATGGTTCCGTGGTGTTCACCTCTGCCTTGGCGATGGTGTCATCTTCCATGGTCATGGTGAATATACAAATCTGTACGCTTATGGTGCCGAGGACCTCACTTCGCAGTTTGAATGGAACTTTGGTAATGGCAAAGACACCATCGGTCTCTGTATGAACTTAGCACCGACCATCTATAAAGACCTTGACTGCTATGATGTCTCCCTTAAGATTATGGATAGCCGAGGTTGTTATTCTACCATACTTGAATCTGTACGTGTCCGTATTGCTCAAAACCCAGTTAAGACAATCTACGACCTTAACCCGATGTGTACAACAGACTCTTCTATAGTCAACATCGGTTACGCTGGCGCTAACGCCACAATCACCATGCAGAAAATCAGTTTCGAGAAAACAAAATCTAAATCAATCGACTGCAAAACGTTCCTACCTGATGGTCCACAAGCCAAGAATTGTGGAGATGCTGAACACTGCTTCAATGCAACAATTTCTTTCGATGACTTCCCTGCAGGAAGAGTAGTACAATCTGGTGAAGATATCTGCTCTATCTGCATCAATATGGAACATTCATTTTTAGGTGATATTCTAGGACGTATCGTTTGTCCTACTGGCCAGAAGGCAAGATTATGGTATGCCAATGTAGGTCACGACCCTGACCTTAAGAATCAAAATGATGTCACCGAATTAGGTCTCCTTGACGGCCAATACAACGGCGGTGGTAAATACTTAGGTATACCTTATGGTGGAAGCAATGATTATTCGTATGATGGCAAATGTAATGGTGGCGAAGGTGACAACTACTGCGATTCTATTTGCAATATGTTTGGCATTGGTTGGGACTACTGTTTCTCAAGGAATGGAAGCTACAAATTGAATAATGGTAAGAATGCTAATACCACAGACGGCCAAAGTTCTAACTTCTTCTGCATGAATAATGTTGGTAACGACACAAGCGTATCAGGTTTTAACTTCCCACCAATACCTGCTCCATACGCTCAAGCAGGACAAGTAGCAACAAATGTCTCAGTTAATAGTAGAACACCTAGTAACCATGAAGCACAAACTGGTTATTACCAACCCGTGTCCGACTTCAGTGAATTGATTGGATGCCCTCTCAATGGTGATTGGACAGTTCAGATTTGTGACAACTTTAGTGTAGATAATGGCTGGATTTTTTCATGGACTCTAGACTTCTGCGGCATCAGCTCTGGTGTGGGATGCGAATACCAAGTCGGTATCGACTCCGTCCTCTGGTGGCCTGACAGTGCTTATGGTGACTTTGACCAGGGACACTGGCGTGGTCTTACCATCGACATGTCCACTCCTACCAAATCGGTCATCAAGAGCCCCGATACCGCTGGACACTTCCCCATCAACGTCCGTATCTACGACGAATTCGGCTGCGTCTGGGATACCACAACAGCTATCCAGACCGTTTGGAGCCCGACTCCTAATATTGGCGATACCCTCATCGTTTGCGATGTCGAGACCGTAATCCTCGACGCCAGCGACCGCCACACCCCCATCACAAACCAATCCTTCAAATGGGAACCTTTCGGCCAAACCACCGACACCATCGAGACAGCAGCCATGATGGGATCCTCAACACTATACACCGTGGAAGTGGAGAACTACGAATACAGCACTAGTTGCCGAACACGTGACTCGGTACGTGTCAATATCAACCGACAGCCCTTGCCCAACTTTGACCCTGGTGTTTATCCCCTCGAAGGCTGCGAGCCTTACACTATCCACTTCGAGAACACATCTCAGTTTGCAGATAGCTACGTATGGGTATTCGGCGACGGCGACACATCCCGTGCACAGAGCCCCACACATACCTTCGGTACCGGTCAGTATGACTTCAAATATTACGTCGCCAACAATAGCGGCTGCAACGACTCCCTTGTCTACAGCAAACTCATCACCGTCTATCCCAGCCCTGTGGCACGCTTTTCTTGGGAGCCCATGAACCCCACTGTCATGCACCCTTCAGTGACCTTCCAGAACCTCACCATACCTCAAAACGACCAGAACAAATACTACTGGGAAATCCAATATGACCGTGACAACGACATTTCTTACCACACCATGCGTGAGGTCAACCCAACATTCGAATGGGAGACCGACGGCAGTGACATCTCAGGCAACTACACCGCTCGCCTTATTGCAATGACAACAAACATGGGACCCAGTGGTAATATCGTTGAATGCCGCGATACCGTGGAGAGCAAGATACTTCTTGTCAACGACTTCCTCCAGTTCCCCAACGCAGTAACTCCTAATGGCGATGGCGTGAACGACAAGTTTATCATCCGCAACCTCGTCAACGGTCTTGGCTATCCCAACAACTCTCTGGCCATCTACGACCGCTGGGGCAAGCGCATCTTCTACAAGGAGAACATCGCTTCTGAAGATGACTTCTGGGATCCCGCTGCCACTAACACTCCTGCCGGCACCTACTTCTGGCGTTTCACCGGAAAAGGTTACCTCGGCGACATCCAGCGCAACGGCGTAGTGGAAATCATCAAGTAAATAAACTATCGTAATATCGTAATAACGTAATATCGAAATAACGTAATAACGAAATTACATAAAAAGAGAAAGCGTGATATTGCTCAAACAATATCACGCTTTCTTTTTATAAAGATTACATCGAAACAAGTCAACCCATCAACCCATCAACCCATCAACAATCAACCCTTCAACTATCAACCTATCAACAATCAACCTATCAACAATGTCTCTTACCTAATAAGTGTAATGCTGCCCTTAGAATGTTGAAGTCCCTTAACTGCATCATTAATCTCTATAACATAAACGTATGTTCCCATTGGTTGTTTCTGACCATTTGCAGTACCATCCCATCCCTCATTGTAGTCTTTGCTGTGATATACCAAACGACCACTGCGCGAGTAAATGAAAATCTCAAATGAACGAATGCTGGCTTCTGTGTTGGGGAATACTTTAAATGTGCGTGCTGATTCCTCTACTGGATCATCGGGAGAGAAAGCATTGGGTATCCAAACAACGAGCTCGCTGGGAGGTACCTTTGTATTGATGCGAGGTTCTGATTTCTTTGTTTCAGTCTTCTCCTCTTTGGCATTCTGCTGTACCTCTGCAACCTTCTTCGATTCAGAAGTGGGAGTAGCCACATCTTGTTTTGACTTTTCAACGACAGCAGGTTGAATAGTTGTCTGCTCTAAAGCTTGAGATTGGGGAGCCTGTTCAGACACAGCCTCTTTTTCTGTAGCAGGCGTTCCTGTTTCTGCAATGTTAATAGGAGTCTCATCTTTTTCAAGACCGAAGTTACAATAGATAGCATCCGGCTCAGAGGCCTGCTGAGAAGCAACATCAATATCCTTATCTGTGACAACTGTCTGTTGGGAAACGGCATTCACACCATTCTCGGCAACAATGACATCACTGGAATCAGCAATCTGAGTCGCGGGCTTTCCATTGTTCAAAGCAAACAATAGAGCCGTAACACCCACGCCAACAGCAGCAACCGATGATGTAGCCGTAATCCAACGACGACGCACCACGCGACGGGCAAGCGTAGAATTAATCTCCTCCCAGATTTTGTCATCGGGATGAGGTGCGTATTGGTCGAATCTTTCTTTTAATGTATTCATAATCGTTAATAGTTTCTTAGTTTATTGGCGAGAATCTGACGAGCGCGACATAGGTTGGAGCGAACTGTAGCCTCTGCAATACCTATCTCCTTGGAAGCCTCGGAGTAGGAATAACCCTCAATCTCGACAAGGTTGAATGCCAACCTATAGGCTGAAGGTAGCTCCTGGACAGCCTTCATTATGATTTCGATATCAATATTGCTATATATATCGTTAGAGTCATAGAAGACTGATTCGTCGTCGGTCATATCCGTTTGCTCCTCCATGTTGCGCTCATGGCGATAAGAGCTAATAGCAGTATTGACCATCACGGTGCGAATCCAGGATGAAAGTTGCGAGGTGTCGCGTAGTTTGTTCAGATTTTCGAAGACCTTGATGAAACCGTCATGAAGTATGTCCTCTGCCGCCTCTCGACTGCGGGCATATCGTAGACACAGACCGAACATCTGCGGAGCAAAGCTTTCATAAAGCTGCCTGCAAGCCTTTTGGTCATGTTTCAGACATGCCTTTACAAGTGTCGCTTCGTCTAGTTTCATTTAGCTTATAGACGCACTCAAGGGTGTTTTTGTTGCGTCAGTAATGTTAAAAAATACTAACAATTGTCAACACATTATCTTCAGAGACTTTGAAGTTGACATCAAACGAGAGGAACCTCATGCCGTAAATCCTCTCTGGATCCGCATGATATGACGGACGAGGGTCAAGTGAAAGTATCTCCTTGAGTGGTTCACGCTGCGATGATGGGATTTTGTTTATCAATTCATCAGGGCAGACAACCTTGAGCTTTTCCTGCGGTGCCGCAGGAGCAAAACCACTACGGGCATCGGGATGCGAGTCGGTATATGGCAAATAGGGCTTTATGTCAAATATCGGTGTGCCGTCTTTCAAATCGGCACCTGCAATGTGAAGTACTGGACCGTCTGGTGTGCTTGTCCTCACTTCGAGGAGGCGCACCGATGATAGCCCCAGCGCGTTGGGACGGAAAGGAGAACGTGTAGCGAAGACCCCCATCCTCTTGTTACCCCCAAGTCGTGGAGGTCGTACCGTTGGTGTCCATCCGGCATCCAAATTGTCGGAGAACTGCCAGATGAGCCAAAGATAATCAAAGTCTTCTATGCCACGCAATGCCTCTGGCATTCGGTATTCAGGTTCAAAGACAATATAGGAATCCAATCCGTTTACAACATTGCTTTGACGAGGGATGCCGAATTTTTCACCGAAAGGTGAACGGATATGTGCAATAGGTCTCATAGTTGTGTCAAGAATCACAAGAGTTGAAGCTTACCCTCTTTAAGGATGGGCACGAGAGGACATGTGTCGAGTCTGAAAGCCCAAGGAATATCGTCGACGGCGGTACCTCCAAAGGCTTCGAGACGGTGGACATGGGTTGCCCTTGAGCAAAACCGGTATGGGTTGCTCGCGGCAAGCTGCCATAAGTCAAGCGACATCATTGCAGCATCATTTACAAGCTGAGGCTGGCTGTTCATCTGCTGTAGACGAGCTATCATAGCACCTGCAAAGATGGTGTCTTCCATCGAAGGCTCTCCTTTCCAACCCGAACAGAGTACTACAATATTCTCCTCATGCGACAGAGCCTTACATAGTGCCGATATGTTGGCAAAAGCTCCGACGTATGAGCGGTCTGCATCAGCTGATTTGAGGATAGAAACCGTTCCGTTAGTAGTTGAATATGCAAGCCTGCATCCAGTAAGGTTCATCGTGAGGTATTCTGTAGGGGAATTACCACAATCTGCTCCCTGAAGCTTCTTGCCGCCACGCTCGGCTGCAATAATGTAACCATTCTTGGCGTATGAAGGTAGCGGCTCGAGCGAGTCGAGTGGCACAATCTCAGAAGCACCAGCAGAAAAAGCAGCACAGATAGCCGAGGTGGCACGAAGGATATCTACGGCCACGGTGGAATGCTGACGAAGCAAGGTGCGTGACGGATAATTGAGCGGCGATAGGATGACTTCGATGTTCAAAACAATATGAATTATGGTTGTTTTTAGAGAAAAAGGGACGGCAACGTATAAGCCGGGTTCTGTGAATGGCATTGCTGCCAGACCTCTATCATTAATCTAGGACAACCGTCACCGGCTGCCTCAATCAACCCACCCCCCGACAACGGACGAGTCAACCCTTAACTGTCGGTATATTTGGTTTTTCAGCCCATAAGGTTTACCACCATGAGATATCACTACCTCGCGTCGTGAGCTCTTGCCTCGCGTTTTCACCCTTACCCGAAGGCGGTATATTTTCTGTGGCACTTGCTGTGGCGCAGGCCTTACGGCATGCGTCCCTTCCTGTTAGGAAGTATGGTGACTCTGTGCTGCCCGGACTTTCCTCCCGCGACACGAATGCCGCCGGCGATAGAGCGGTTGCCGTTCCTTAATGAAATGCAAAAATACTCAAAAAAAAGCATTTGTTAAGGTTTAAAGAATGAAGGATTACAATTAATGAATATTTTCTATTAATAATCAGCAAAATAAAGTTGGATTTTATTTCTCAGTTTTTTTTTGTTCTGGCATAAATGTCACTTAAAAAAAAAATTGTATTTTTGCATTTTGTTTCAATAGGACGAATTCCAACTCAATTCGTCTTAATTATAGCTATATCAAATTGTATAACAACTAAATAAACGACAAATAATGACTGTGAAGGGTATTGCGAAAATTATGGCAGCAGGGCTAATATTTGCCATCTCGTTGTCATGTGGAGGCAGCAAAGAGGTTATTGATCCTAAAGCCATGCTCGCCTATGGTAAAGAGCCCAACGAACAGAACTTGGATGTGCTGTCTAAAAGCTACGGCGCTGTAATCAACAAGAACCGCAAGAGTGGCATTAAAACCCCTGGTGTATATAGCGACTATGCTGTCATGATGGTGAAGCAGGGCAAGCGAGCCGAAGCCAACGGATGGTTCAACAAGGAGATGGAAGCCTTTCCCTCGTCACGCGACTATGTGATGCAGCTGAAGCGGAAACTGATACCCGAATACCAAGACAACAACAGCACCAGTGCAGCAGATGCCGACACAACCCAGGTACAGGAAGGCCTCTCCCCTGCCAAACGCAAAGCTGCCGAGAAACGTGCAGCCACAGTGATGGGAGAAACCGACAACAGCACAGAAGAAAGCAATAACACCGTTCCTACAACTGATGCCGACAGCACAATGATTGTAACCCCAGAAATAGAGGCCGACACAACAACATTGAAGAAAGAGGAATAGCTAATTGTCTTTTAGCATAACGAGATAACGGCATAACAAAAAAATCGAAAGCAACTGATTTAAAGTTTAATTAAATGAAACTGAGATTAGCCATAGTGGCCATTGCGACCATCCTACTTGCAGGATGCAAAAGCGAAAAGAAGATAACCTCGTACAGCGATATCTACAGCGAGCGCCCCACTACAATATACATAGCACCCATCAACGACAAGGCTCTGCGCAGAGTGGAGAAATACCCGGTGGATGCCGAATACAACAACGAAATCAATTCGGCTAAGGCATACCTGCTCCAAACCATGCCTGAACCTCTGATAAAAAAAGGTTACTACGTCATAGGCCCCGTGGCTGGTGCCGAGATAGCCGAATCTGTTCCTATGACACCCAAACAGCTTAGGAACGACGACCTTAAGAAATTCGGTACCGACTATGGCATCGACGCTGTTCTTGTCGTCACACTCCACAACTGGAAAGACGAAAACGGCAAGAAGATTGCCTACCTCGAATACCAGCTGCGCTCAACCAAGAGTAACGTCGACCTGATGCACATCTGGGTGCTCGCCACCAAGCAGGTCTCCACAAACCTCAAGGGCGACCCTATCAAGCTCAAGAATGATACCCGCTTCGCAAAAAAGATGGATATGGACAACGGCACTGCTCAACGATGCTTCCTGGTAGAGAAGGTGAACGACTACGTCCTGCGTAACCTACCCACCAGCAGCCAGCGACGCCAGTTCGAGAAAGACCTTTACCGTGCCGCCAACCCACAATATATCAAATACACCTGGATGGATGGCGGAGCCGAAGTGGAAGAATGTAGCGAAGAAGAATATGAATCACAAGCATTTTTATAGAAATCATAAACTTAAACATAAACCATTAAGCATCAAACATTAAGCATCAATCACAAACCGTTAAACATCAGACATTAAACAACAAAACCTCTTATTAATTAAATGAAAAAAATAGTTTTCTTATTATTGTTAGTCATTGCCGCTGTGGCTCAAGCTGTGCCGGCTTTTCCCGGACTTATTTCTTTCCGCCAACCAGCCGATGGTGGCACCGTAATGATATACCTCAAAGGCGACGAGCGCGTGCATTGGGCTGAAACAGAAGATGGTTACAGCCTCCTCCACCGCGACGACGGCAGCCTTGTTTTCGCCACGAAAGATGCCAATGGCGACATGATACCCAGCCCTTTCCTTGCCGCCAACAAGGACGAGCGAAGCCCCGAAACAGAAGCTTTTCTGAGCACAGTACCCAAGCACCTTCGTTTCAGCAATAGCCAGGTCGAAAGTCTCACAAGCATCTGGAAACAGATAGAGAATGCGAAGAAGGGACCCAAAGCAATGTCAGAAGTCTCTGGCGAGAAAAAACTCCTCCTCATCCTTTTTGAGTTCAGCGACAAACATTTCATCCATTCATCAGACAACTTCGATGCAATGATGAACCAGGTGAACTACACCGTAAATGGACGCACTGGCAGCGTGCACGACTACTACTATGACGTCAGCGGCGGCCTCTTTTCTCTTAATATGGACGTTGTAGGCCCATTCAGAGGGTCTCGCAACATGGCTTTCTACGGAAACACCGACTATGGCTACCAATATTTTGCCCGCGAAGCTGTCGACTCTGCAGCCAAATACGTAAACTTCTCCGATTATGACAACGACAATGACGGCTATATTGATGGTCTCCATATTATCTTTGCCGGTTTTGGAGAGGAGGCTGGCGCCAGCGAAGACTGCATCTGGTCTCACAAATCATATATCTATGATGCACCCACCTACAACAACACCGTTGTCGACCTCTACTCTTGCTCGCCCGAATGCAGCGGCAACAATGGTTCAAACCTCACACAGATAGGCGTCATCTGCCATGAACTCGGACATGTCTTCGGTGCTCCTGACTATTACGACACAGACTATAGCGGAAGTGGCGGAGAATTCCCTGGCCTCGGCCAATGGGACATCATGTCGAGCGGAAGCTGGAATGAGAGCGGTTGCACTCCTGCCCATCATAACGCCTATACCAAACTATACATCTACCGTTGGGCCACCTGCGACACCATTACTGCCAACGCAGCGCAGTATGTTCTCGACCCTGTAGCCGTGTCCAGCCACGACTTCTACCGTGTTAACACATCCACCGAAGGTGACTTTTTCCTTTTGGAAAACCGACAGAAAATCAAATGGGATGGTGGTATTCCTGGTCACGGACTCATTGTCTATCATGTTCATCCCAACGCCAACGGCAGAAACGTGAGCAATGCCCGTCACCCGCAGCAGATTTACATCTTGGCCAGATCCAGCAACCAATTTCCGACCAGCAGTCCCTCAAGCTACGGTTCTCTCAACTCCGAAGGGGCTTCCTTCCCTGGCGGTTCACTCAGACGCGACTCCTTGACCGACAACTCAACACCCTGGTTCCGTCCCTGGTCCAAGCAAGCTAACAATATACCCATCTACAACATCTCTGAAGACACACACACTGGCAAGGTCTTCTTCAGTGTGCAAGATGTCTCTCCCGACCCACTGTCTGCTACAGCCGAAGGTCTTGACCATGACAAGATTTTACTATCTTGGACACGCTATGGCGACCAGAAGACCCTCATCCTTATGAATGAGAGCCATACACCCACCGCAGCACCATGCGACACAACCCGACTGGGCGACACTCTTGACGACGGCAGCATAGTGGTTTACTTCGCCAACAGCTACAACAGCGTGATAAACAACCTGCAGCAGGGCGTTGTCTACCATTTCAAATTTTTCACTCAAAGGAATAACAGAGTCTTCTCCAATGGTATTACTGCTGAAGGCACAACACTCAACTGTCAAGTAAGCGATTGGCATAACGAAGACTTCGAAAGCACACCCCAAGACCAACTTCCAGAATGCTGGAATGGTGAGTGGAAGACCGAATTACTCGACGGGAACCATGTGCTGGCATCGAAGAGTAATATCAATCCCACAAACCGCTTTTGGCAAACAGTAACAAGCCGTCCGCTGCTGTGTGAAGACCCCCTCTCACACGTCATCAAATACTCGGCTCATTTCTTCAATGGATGCGGCCCCCAAACGCAGCTGAAAGTCGAATTCCAATCATCACCCTCTGACGACTGGGCTATAATAGATACTCTCACATGGAATGAAAATCTCGAGGAATGGAATGACAGATTTCTCATCCTCAACGGTTCTGAAATATATAGCCGGTTGCGATTCTCACTCTACACCAACAGCACCGAAAAAGTCGCCATTGACGACCTTCAGATAACTGACGGCTGGCTGGTAAACAGCACAGCAGACAACAATGGCAACATCGAGCCATCGGGCTATTCTGTAGGTGAACGCAACGATTCTATAGAATTCATCATAACTCCTAAACCTGGATACGAAGTCCACCGCCTTGTCTACGACAGCCGCGTTGTCCTTGTACGTCGACTTACTCCTCTCGGCGACGGCAGATACAGCTATAAAGTAGCCGAAAGAGAAGGTCTCCACACCATGCACGCCGCTTTCAAACGTTCCACAGCCATCGAGCAAGCTACAGAATCGGCAGTAAGTGTCCATCCCAACCCAACCAGCAGCCTACTTAACGTAACCTGCCCGTCAGGCTCCATCATAAGACTCTTCGACACTCGCGGCAGCCTTATTATGAGCCAATCCACTACGGACGAAAACACCACCCTCGACCTACAAAGCTTACCCAAAGGCATCTATATCCTCCAATGCAACCAGCAGACAATTAAAGTGGTGAAGAGATAAAAAAAACGAAAACGGTATCTTCGCTGACGTTTTCTCGCCTCGGGATAAGAACGAGTTCTTCTCCGCTCGGCTTACGAAAACGTTAGCTGTCCGCTGACGTTTTCTCGCCTCGGGATAAGAACGAGTTCTTCTCCGCTCGGCTTACGAAAACGTTAAACTATCATAAAAAAATTCACAGTCCAAAAAAGGTGTGTACTTTTGCAAAGTAAAATCAATTCGAAACAATCATTTAAATCATTAAAAAACAATGAAAAAAGTATTTTTATTCCTTGCAAGCGCAATGATTTGTGCAGTTATGGCTTCCTGCGGTGGTAACACCGAGGCTACCGACACCACAGCAACCGTCACCACTCCTGCTATCGAGGAGAACGATGTTCAGGCTTCCGCTGAACCCGCTGCTACCTGCGAAAACAGCGATGCTCGCCAGCAGGCTATCATGGACGCTGCTCAGCAGATCTGCAACTGCGGTGATGTTCTGAACTGCGTCAACACCGTCATCGACCAGTCTTTCGCCCAGTATGCTCAGGACGAGGATTTCAAGGCCGCTGTTAAGAGCGAAGCTGCTAAGTGCATCGCCGAGAAGGCAAAACAGAAAGGTATGGAGAAAGGTAAAGAGGCTGCCAAGGAAGGTGCCACTAAAGCCGTCAACGAGCTCACCAAGAGCCTCGGCAAATAAGCCAAATCTCTTAAAAAAAAAGCGTGCCGCATCATCATGTGGCACGTTTTTTTTATGCTCATTTTTCTCAAAAAACATACGACTTTTAATAACAAACGACATCATAAAAACCCTCAAACCAAAAACGCGACATTCATATCGCCCTATTTCTCATCATTATAGACAAACAAGAAAATATTTTTTGCCATTTGGTTTATGGAATCAAAAAAAGTTAGTACTTTTGCACTCGCTTTCAGAAAGAGAAAATAACAATTATTATTCAAAATACTTCATTCTCTACTTGCAACAAAGAAGGTCTGTTAGCTCAGTTGGTTTAGAGCGCTTCCTTCACACGGAAGAGGTCGACAGTTCGAATCTGCCACAGACCACC
>CADBOG010000046.1 GCA_902796265.1 uncultured Bacteroidota bacterium | reverse complement strand
TTTGTTCGGGGCGTGGCGCAGTTGGCTAGCGCACTTGCATGGGGTGCAAGGGGTCGGAAGTTCGAGTCTTCTCGCCCCGACAAACAAGACAGAAGGTTCTCTCGCAAGGAGAACCTTCTTTAGTATCTTTCCATTCGTTCCAGTATCATGACTTTATGAAGAACCTATACGAAACATATCTTGAATCGCGACACGTTACCACCGATTCGCGCAACGTCCGTGAGGGTAGCATCTTCTTTGCCCTGAAGGGCGAGAACACTGACGGCAACCTCTATGCCCAGCAGGCACTTGAAAAGGGTGCTGCATTGTGTGTTGTCGACAATCCTAAATATGCAGCAGGGGAGCGTTGCCTGCTTGTAGACGATTCGCTCAAGGCCTTGCAGGAACTGGCTCGTCAGCACCGCGCCAATCTCTCAATACCTGTGATTGGCATTACTGGCACCAACGGCAAGACGACCACCAAGGAGCTGTTGAACGCTGTCCTCAGCCGCCGTTTCCGCACATGGGCGACACAAGGCAACTGCAACAACCATATCGGTGTGCCGCTGACGATACTATCCATACCTGAGGATACTGAGATTGCCATCGTTGAGATGGGTGCAAGCCATCCGGGAGAGATTGATTTCCTCTGCAATATTGCCAATCCCGAATTCGGCTTGATAACCAACGTGGGTAAGGCACACCTTGAGGGTTTTGGCTCATTCAAGGGCGTTATCCGCACCAAGACGGAGCTATACAAGCATCTTGCAGCTATGGCCGGAGTTATCTTTGTCAACTCGGACAATGACATATTGATGGAGCGTGCCGAGAAGATGGCTGTCCTACCGAGCAGTCCTTCGGTGCTGCCAGGTGTCATTCCTGCTTTCCCCGGTGCCTCACCTTCCGACTATGCGCCAGATTTCACCCCTCGCGGCGTGAACCTGCCTATGGCATCGGTGGTTACTTACGGCAGCTCGATGAAGGCCGAATATAAAGGAGCCTTCGTCTCGTCAGATCCTTATATGAAGTTCTACTTCGAGGATGACGACAATGTCTATACTGTCCAGTCGCACCTCATCGGTGCTTACAATTTCGACAACGCTATGGCCGCTGTTTGTGTTGGACGCTATTTTGGTGTAGAGCTGTTTGACATCAAGACAGCCATCGAGGAGTACCAGCCATCGAACAACCGCTCACAGTTCAAGCAGACAGAACGCAACAGCCTTGTCCTCGATTGCTACAATGCTAATCCCTCAAGCATGAAGGTTGCCATAGACAATTTTGCCGCCATGAAGGCAGAGCACAAGATGGTCATACTTGGTGGTATGCGAGAACTGGGTTCAGATTCGGCATCAGAGCATAAGGCAGTGCTGGAGCAACTCAACAAGTGCAATTTTGAGAGAGTTGTTCTTGTAGGACCGGAGTTCGAGTTTGCTTCAGGAAAAGGCAAGGTGCAATGGTTTGCCACGAGCGATGAGGCTCTAGAATATGTTAAAACAGCTAATATAGAGGGTTTTACTATCCTCGTGAAAGGTTCTAACTCCAACCACCTTTGGAAGCTTGCAGAGGTGTTGTAGTGACGACTCTGCCGACTTAATTCAAAAAAAATCATAATTGTATACTATTCTTTTTACTATCTCGTTATTAATGAAAAAATAAATATCCGAAAAAATGAAAAAAATACTCCTTTTTGCAGCAGTTGCTTGCATTTCTGTCGGTTCCCTCTTTGCACAGAACAAATTCAGAGGTACCATCACCTACACACTTAGCTCTACCGGAGAGACATCGTTCGAAATTCCCGAACAGATGAAGACTGCCGAAGTGAAGGTCTACGACTCAAAGTGCCTCACCGCAAGTAACATCTTCTTTTCTGGCAACCCATTTGCAAGCAATATCCTCGTTGACGGACGCAAACAGTTTGTCTGCATGGACCTCAGCCAGCTCTTTATGTATTTCTCTGCCAATGATGTAGAGCTTGACTATAAAGGTTCTGCCAAGATTCTTGTCAACGACGAACTCACTCAGGCACAGATTGACAGCCTTACCATCCCTGTGACCGAAGGCTTCTATATTGAATATGTGGCTGGCGAGACAAAGACCATTGCTGGCAAAACCGCCAAGAAGGCAATCATTCATGCTTTTGATGAAGATGAGAAGGATCATCCTATGACCTTCTGGTATAGTGACGAGATGGGTCCCGAAGTGAACCCTATCTTCAATGGCCTCAAGGGTGTGGCTCTTGAATATGCTATGGACCTCGCTGAAGGTCGTCAGATAACCCTCACCGCTACCGAAATCAAGGAAGGTAAAGTTAAAGAGGTTGATATGCTTCTCCCAGACGGATATGAGACCATATCTGAAGATCAATTCAAAGCCCTCTTCACACAAATCCAGGAAGAGTTGAAGTATCTTCAGGACGAATAATAAGGTGGAATTATCTGCTTAGAGCAACTTCTAAATGCTTATTAAGAGGTTGTGCTGATATCAAACCAATAAATTACCCTGCTTGCAAGCAGGGTTTTTTGTAAGAATTATGAAAGATATAAAGGGGTATAATGCTTTGGTAACGGGTGGCACCTCGGGAATGGGATGGGAGTATTGTCAACAGTTGGCTGCCAGGGGTTGCAATATTATGATGGTTTCTATACAGAAAGAGCTGCTTGACACGCTTCCCAATACGTTGTCGGAGAGATATGGGGTGAACTCTTGGGGACTCTATATGGATTTATCCAAAGAATCGGCAGCAAATGAGATATGGGAATACTGCCAACGACAGCATATTGAAATTGATATTCTTGTCAATAATGCAGGAATGTTTTTCTTTCACGAAATCGACAAATCCACACATGATAAGGCCTTGGCGATGTTAGGACTTCACGTGTCGACTCCTACACGGTTGATGATGCTCTTTGGTGAGGCCATGAAGCAGCGTCGCAAGGGGTTCATCATCAATATGTCGTCGATGACAGCTCAATTGCCCACGCCAGGGATTACGATGTATGCGGCGACAAAGGCATATCTGAAAAGCTATTCGAAGTCGTTGTACTTTGAGATGCAACCTTATAACGTTGGAGTCACAACCATCCTTCCTGCAGCCATCGCCACACCGCTGTATCAGATAAAACCTGGATTGATGAAGATAGGCGTGGCGTTAGGACTTATCCGCACTCCCCAATGGCTTGTGAGAAGAGCTCTGCGTTCGACGTTGCGAGGCCGTCATGTGGTGAAGCCAGGCTTGACGAACTACATCCTGCCAGTTCTGATTAAACTGTTGCCCAATTGGATAGAAGTGAAAATATGGCAATCGGTGTCTAAGTAGACAAACTAAAGACCCATGATAAGGCGAATCTTTTCGGGTTCGCGGACGCGCTTGAGGCGACTGTTATATTCTTCTTTCTCAAGCGAGTTGATGAGGTCTACGAATTTGCTTTGCATACTCATGACTTGCTCTTGGTGCTTGAGATAACTGTTCAGTTCAGCTTCCCCTGTGATGTCCAAATCATAGCGATAAGTGCTCAATATCCGCTCGTAAGCCTTATAGATGTTGCCATATTCGCGGAAAGCGGTACGCATCTGCTTGGTGTTGTTTTCGATGACACCGTTGTTGCTGTTAATGGTCAAGAATTTTTCTTGTAATTCAATGAAGTGGTTCAACGAGCGAATCATGTCGTTGCCACCACGCGGCGTGGTGAAGTTGGGAGTGAAGTTTGTGTATTTAACCAGATGACGATAGCCGTTTACGAGGCCACGTGGCGCATTGCGGTCGCTGGTGATGCGTGTGGCTCGCTGGTCGATGTCCTTACGGATGCCGATAATGTCGACATAAAGACGTTGGACCTCTTCGAAGTTGTCCAATATCTCATAATAGCGGTCGGAACTTGAGGCGTTGATGAAATGAGGCACCAGGTCGGTGGTGGAAGCCAGTGAGCGATATGATTGAGCCACATCGCTTAATGCTTTTGGACAGAGAGCGACAATCGAGTCACCACGTTTCTGAATCATATCGACGCGATCGATAGCTTGGCTGTATTGGCTCTGCATCTCAATGAATCCCTGCAGGTTGGCGATGAATTTCTCGCTGGAAGCTATGGTGGCATAGTTTGGCACGCTGTTCATTTCGGACAACAGTTCACGGTAGGATGTGAGGATGTCGCGATGACGGCGAGCGCATTTCTGGTTCAGCATAGCGGTACCGGCGGTAATGCTGTCTCGTAGCTCTACAACATGTATATAGCTGTGGCTGACAGTTATCAGTTCCTGGATGTTGTTGATGTAAATCTTATATTCAGCTATAGTCCTGAATGTGATTGGGATATTGATTTTTTTGAAGACGCGGATATAGGATTTGTAGACATCGTTGTGTTCTTTGCCTGTTCGCAGGTGTAACTCTTTCTTGAATTCCTCCAGCTGTACGGAAAGAGCGTTAGGACCTAAAAGGCTATCATTGAGATGTATTTGGAATCTGTGTAGCTCATCAAGGCGCGAAAGGTGCCCTTCGGAGATGGAAGGGTCTCCGATATCGTAACGATTATATACAGACAGATAGGCATAGAAGATGTCTTTCAGTTCTTTGAGTCGGCTGCGGTCGGTTACGCCATCCCCGTCGCAAGTGTTGGAGATGGTGCGATGCAAGTTTTTGATGCTGTCTTTCAGCATGGTGAGTTTGTATTCCAACTCTCTTTGATGTCGGATGGCTTCCGCTTTGGCGAGTATTGCAGCCTGCTTCTGTTCGGTCTCCACGCGTTGTTTCTCAAGCTGTTCGAAGCGTGAAGAGAGAGCAGATAGGGTGTCAGCAGTTGAACGCAGCAGCTGTATGAAAGCCACACCATCAGGTATGCAGTGGGAGGAATCAATCCATACCGAGGTGCTGTCGTTGCGATAGTCGTTGGCAAGACTGTTGGCCATGCGGTTGCAACGCAGGCGCTGCACGCGACACCATTGTCCCATAAGGGGATAGGCGTTAGGCTCTACATGTTGGAGGCTATCGAAAACAGGAGCGAGAGTGGTTTCGCCGCCGAGGACACGCTCGTCGACGTTATAGCTGGGACACAGATAGCGGGCACTGATGGTTATGACATCGGTGCCCGTTTGTGCGTTAAGCAGAGTGGGGAATAAAAATAAAAGGAAAAAGTAAAGTATCGGATTTCGTTGTGTCGGATTTGAGATTCGGCGCAACATACTATCCGGATTGTTAATCCGACGCAACGAAAAGAGATTCAACATCGTATTAAATGTCTAATTGGAGTTGGTTGGGGTTAATGTCTCCGATATCATAGCTGGAACCATCGAAGCAATGGGTGCAGACATCACCCTTCGGGAGACCGATGGCGTTCACAACAGTTTCAAGGCTGTTGAACTTAAGAGTGTCGACACCAACATGCTGGCGTATTTTCTCGACCATGGCGGCATATTCCTTGTTGGTGCTGTCGCGATAGGCTTCGAGGTTGCGGATTTCGCCACCTTCAAGCTCTTCGACACAGCGGCGAGCGATAAGCTCCATATCGGTTTTGGAAGCAGAGAAATTGAGGAAGGTGCATCCGTGGATGAGCGGAGGACAGCTGATGCGGATATGGATGTGCTTCACTCCGGCTTCGTACAGCATCTTGACTTGGTCGCGGAGCTGAGTGCCACGAACAATGGAGTCATCGCAGAAGACCACATCTTTGCCTTCCAACACTTTGCGGCTGGGGATGAGTTTCATCTTGGCTACGAGGTTGCGCGACTCCTGGTTGACGGGCATAAAACTGCGTGACCATGTTGGTGTATATTTAAGTATGCCGCGTTTGTAGGGGATGCCTTTGCCGGCAGCATAGCCGAGAGCCATTCCGATGCCAGAGTCAGGGATGGCGGAGACAAAGTCTGCATCCACGTCGTCGTTTTGTCCCATGCTCATACCGAGCTGGTAACGAACCTCTTCGGCGTTTATGTTCTCGTATTGAGCAACAGGATAACCGTAGTATATCCAGAGGAAGGAGCAAACCTGTTTTCTTCCAGAAGGCTCGATGAGCTGTTTGATGCCGTCGTGAGAAATCAAGACAGCCTCGCCAGCGTCGACATAGCGTATGGTTTGGAAACCGAGGTTGATATAGGTGTGGCTTTCGGAAGCAATAGCATAGTCGGTACCGCGTCGGCCAATGACTAAAGGTGTGCGTCCCAGGTAGTCGCGAGCGGCGATGATTCCGTTTTCGGTGAGGATAAGCATGGATACGCTGCCACGTACATGCTGGTAGACATTGCGGATGCCGTCAGCGAAATCCTTGCCTTGAGTGATGAGGAGAGCCACAAGTTCGGTGGGGTTGGTGCCGCCCATACTGAGTTCGGTGAACTGCTGGCGTTTGTCGAGACAGAGCTTTTCAAGTTCGGGTACGTTATTGATTTTGCTGACTGTGCAGACGGCGAAACGGCCAAGGTGGGAGTTGACGACAATAGGCTGAGGGTCAGTGTCGCTGATGACGCCAATACCCATATCACCCAGCATCTCATGGATGTCTTCGCTGAATTTGGTGCGGAAGTAAGAGTTCTGGATGTTGTGGATGTTGAGGTGCATCACACCGTTGTCGATGGTGCTGAGACCAGCGCGACGAGTGCCGAGATGGGAATGGTAATCGGTGCCATAGAAAAGGTCAGTGGCACAAGGATTTTTGGTGACTACGCCGAAAAGTCCGCTCATAATTTGTTGTTTTTAAAGATGATAATGAATATATAGTGTGTAAAAATAAAAATGCAAAAGTACGAAAAAGATTACAAGGAAATAATGTTTTAAAGGTTAAAAAGGGTTAAAAAATATTTGGTTTCGGGTTTGACTCGCTACATTTAATTTATTCATAGGTGCTCGCAGCCTTCGGCACAGGTTTCAAGTTCGTTCAATTCGCTAATCTGATTAAATACTACTTTCGAACACCTCTTCTTCTGCGAAGAGGGTTCCGAGCGGGAATTCCGTAATTGTATTTACCAGCTTAAGATTTTCTTTTGTGGCAGATTGTCGAACACGAATGTAGTTGTCTGTGAAGCCGTACATTTGACCCTGCTTGATGTCGCTTTCCCAAAGGACAGGACGTTTCTTGCCTTGTTGCGAGAGGTAGAAGTCATGTTTTTTTCTGTCGGAAATCTCTTGCAGCATACGGCTGTGTTCGCGACGATGGTGGACATCAATGCGGCCAGGCATGCGAAGAGCTGCGGTACGGGGACGTTCGCTATAGGTAAAGACATGAAGGTAGGATATGGGGAGACTTTCGACAAAGTTTATGACCTTATCGAACTCTTCATCGGTTTCGCCATGAAAACCAGCCATAATGTCGGCAGCGATGCAGGCATCAGGCATGATATGCTTTATCTTGTCCAGAAGGTCGGCATAGAATGCCGTATCATAGCGTCGGTGCATGAGTTGTAGCACTTTGTCGCTGCCGGCTTGAAGTGGGATGTGGAAATGAGGAAGGAAGGCACGTGAGTTGGCGACGAAATGGAGGATGTCGTCAGTAAGTAGGTTGGGCTCGATGCTTGAGATACGGTAACGTTCTATACCTTTGAGTTTGTCGAGCTCTTGAAGAAGCATCAAGAGATTCTCGCCATGTTGCTGTCCGAAAGTGCCTGTGTTTACACCGGTGAGCACTACCTCTTTGGCACCTGAAGCCTCAATCTCGCGGGCGGTAGCAAGTGTGGTCGCTATGTCGGCACTTCGTGAGCGGCCGCGAGCGAAGGGTATGGCACAATAGGAGCAGAAGTAGTCGCATCCGTCTTGAATCTTGAAGAATGTACGGGTGCGGTCGGCATGAGAGTAAGCTAAATGAAAATCAGAATATTGTAGTCCTGTATCCGTTGTTTGATAATCGCCACTAATCGCACCACTATCTAACATCCTTTTTACATGATACATCAGATTGTGTTTCTGGTCGTTGCCGAGGATGATAGATACACCAGGGATGCGTGCGATCTCGTCGGCGGCATTTTGGGCGAAGCAGCCAATGACGGCAACGATGGCATCGGGATTAGAAGCTACTGCCTGACGGATAGCGTTGCGGCATTTTTTTTCAGCTATGGCTGTGACGGTGCAGGTATTGATGACATAAAGGTCGGCTTTGTCGCTGAAATCTACTTGTTTCCATCCTTCAGCCACAAATTGGCTGATGAGGTGTGACGTTTCGGCAAAGTTGAGTTTGCAGCCGAGTGTGTGTCCGGTTATTGTCAATTTAGGGTAATGAGTTAGGGGATTAAAAAGATTATTCGTCCAGTTGGTCGGTGCGGTTAAGTGAACGTATCATCTTCTTGCATTCGTCGTCGGGGAAGATGCTGAAGGGTGGGGTAGGAGTGAGCTTGAGGACATCCCTGTTGTCGTCATCTTTTTCAATGCCTTCTATGCTGTTGGTGTTGGCAACAAGTCGCGATTTGCGGTCGACGACTACAAAGTGATTGTCGTCAATGCGTTGTCCGATAAGGTCAGGGCTCTCGGTGCATACGAGACGTGTTCCGTCGTTGAGATAGAGGTTGGTTCCGTTGTTGCCTTTAGGCATATAATAGGCTATGCTGTAGATGGATACCCATTTCTCTTGAGGACAGGTGATCTTGATGTTCCTGGATGTGAGGAATCCTTGCTGCCATTTTTCTTTGACGGTAGGAATACCATTCTCGTATATGGTGTTGTTACCTTCTCTGAGGCCATCTTTATAGTTGCCTTCGCGAGCTATTTTGCCGTTTTGGTCGTATTCAACGACGCGGCCTTCCAGTTTGCCATTAATGTATTTGCCAGAAATGTAGCCGTTGCGGCCAATGCGTTTCCACCAGCGACCGTGACGACGGTTGTCGAGCCAATTGGTGACTTCGGCAGTATCGCCCTGTGATGTGAAAATAACGTGAAGTCCCTGCTTGATACCCATGCGATATGTGGCACGTTTTATGAGACGGCCATCCTCGTTATAGAAGAGCCACACGCTGTCGCGGTTCTTCTGGTTGTAGAAACCCTTGGTCAGAAGTCGGCCTTCTTTGTCGTATGCCTCGTGGGAACAGTAGCGTCCGGGTGTGGTGAATGTGTTGCGTATCTTGAGTTTGCCGTTAGGATAGTAGTAGTTGAAGACGCCCACTTCTTTGCCGTCCTTGAATTCACCTTCGAAGATGCGGCTGCCGTCGGTGTCGGTTTTAATCCATTTGCCTTGTCGGCGACCTTGATTATCAATGCGGTTCTGCGCTGAGAGTAATGATGTGATAAGGATAATGGAAGAAGCAAAAAGAATGATTTTTTTCATTGTTATATGACGATGTTTGTTAATTGAGAATTAATTGAAAATTGAAAATTGAAAATTGAAAATTCTTGAAACTTGAAACCTGAAACCTGAAACTTGAAACTTGAAACTTGAAACTTGAAACCTGAAACCTGAAACAATAACATCCAACGCTCAAATCAGCTCTACGCGGTCCACTGGACCTTGTACCCTGAAACTTGAAACCTGAAACCTGAAACTTGAAACCTGAAACACTATTTAAGATTGAGATTATTAAGGACTCTTACCGTGGCTGTGTCTTCGTAAGTATTGTGGCGTATGGAGTATCGTTTGCGAGTTGTGGAATTATTATTCTGCTGCGTTGATGCCTCGTTGTCTTGTTTTGTTGTTGTTTCGGATGCCCACGAGCTTTCTTCGTTGCGCCTGCTACGGGAGTCGCTCTTTTTCAGTTCCACTTTTTCGCGTACAGCATTGAATCGCACCGTATATTCGCAACCCTTTTCATCGGGACGAATCCGTTTTGTTGTCGCCACCTCGAAAGGGTCGTCGATGACGATACGGACGTGATACTCTTTGTCCTCCAAGTTGTTAAGGGTAATCATACCCGTAGAACGCTCGTTCTGGAGTTTACCATTGAGGTATACGAAGAATTTAGCGTCGGTCACTGATGTGAATGACATAGTGCGTCCCTGAGCCCAAAGGCTTCCAAGGCTTATGAATATAAAAACAGATGTCAGAATAATACGTTTCATAGCCAAATTAACGCACCTTTTTTATTTTTATTGTTGCTTTTTACAATAAATCTTATTTGTTGTCGTTAAGAAACCGTTTTGATGTCGCTAAGAAACCATTTTGGTTCTCAAGACAACTTCTATTATAAGCCGATGTTTTTCAGAAAAACCTATATAGTTTCACTGCTTTTGTTGCTTGTTTCAGCCTTTAATGCTGAAGGTCAGACACTCGCCACCTTGCGTGGTCGTGTGACTGATGTCGACGGGATGGCTCTGCATTATGCTCAGGTAGCGGCAGTTAGTCTTCAACCCGTAGTTGGCGTGAATACTGACAATCATGGTCGCTACAGCTTACAAGTACCATCCGACAGCCTCATCACCATCAGTGTCCGCTATTCTGGATACCTGACCATCGACACTACTCTCCGCCTCCGTGCAGGCACGACCAATATTGATTTTGTCCTCCATTCCATCTCCCGACAGTTAGGCACAGTTACAATCACACATGAAAAAAGCCGCACAACAACATTCACGGCAATAGATGTGGAGCGCTTGGAACGTACCGTAGGACCACAGGGAGGTGTTGAGTCGCTACTGAAAACCCTTCCCGATGTGAGCTCGAACAACGAGATGTCGTCGCAGTACTCTGTCCGGGGAGGCTCCTTCGACGAGAACCTCGTCTATATCAACGGAGTGGAGGTCTACCGTCCTCTGTTGATACGCAACGGTCAGCAGGAAGGCTTGTCGATAATCAATCCCGATTTAGTCGATGGGATAATGTTCTCGCCAGGCGGTTTCGATGCCACATACGGTGACCGAATGGCATCGGTGCTCGATATCACCTATCGTGTACCTTATGCCAATGCAGATACCTCGTTGCCGTTGTTTCATTCTTTTAGCGGCAGCGCTTCAGCCTCCTTGTTGGGAGCAACACTGTCGTTGCGAGGCGGCATAGGCACGAAGCTCACGTACTCTTTGGGTGTCCGCCAGCATTCGAATCGCTACATCCTTCGCTCGCTCGACACTAAGGGCAACTATACTACCAACTATACCGACCTTCAGATTCTTTTGGGATACAAGGTCAACGATGCCCTCGATATCCGACTCCTCGGTGTGCTGACCCGAAACATCTATGGCCTTCAGCCAGAGTCACAGACAACAACCTTTGGCGGCTACAAAGAGGTGATGCAATTCAATGTCTACTACGAGGGAGAAGAACGTGACAGCTACCTTACCACGCTTGCGGCCGTCACAGCCGACTATCATCCCTCGGAAGACATGCGTCTGCAGTTTACAGCTTCGTTCCAAGGCATCTCCGAAAGGGAGAACTATGATATCCTCAGCCAGTTTATGCTTTATGAGCTCAATGTTGGCAACTATGACGACAACGGCGAGACAGAACGGTTTGACAGAGGTATTGGCTCATTCCTTGAGCATGCACGCAACAGACTTAATACTAATGTTTTCTCTGCCGAAGTTAGAGGTACACATTATGCAATGCTTGGCAACTGGAACTGGGGATTGAAATTCCAGCATGAGAGGGTACGCGACAAGATGCGTGAGTGGAAGCTGGTCGACAGCGCCGGTTATGCACTGCCCGCTGTGATTCCTATGCCTGGCACCGATACTTCGTCACCTCAACCTCCTATACTCCAATTCTTTTGTCGCACCGACCATAGTGTCGCCACATCAAGGGCAACGGCATTCTTGCAACGCAACATTGACCTCTACACCAGTCGCGGCGACCTGTTCTCCATTGTGGCTGGTGTCAGGGCACATTGGTACGACATTGGATTTGTCGACGAGCAGACAGAGGGCATGAAGGATAATAATAGGTTATTCTTCTCGCCTCGCATTAGTCTTAACTACAAGCCCAAAAGCAAAGCTGACCTGCTGTTCCGATTGGCGGGAGGAATCTATAGCCAGGCACCCGTCTATCGTGAATACCGTCACGATGATGGCTCCTTGAATCACGATATCCGTCAGCAGAACTCATATCAGATTATGGGTACTGCTGATTGGAACTTCAAGGTGGGGAGCAGCCCTTTCAAGCTTACAGCCGACGCTTACTATAAATATATTGATAACCTTATTCCTTACCGCATCGACAACCTCCGTGTCAGGTATGACGCTGAGAATAATGCTGTGGGATATGCTACAGGACTATCTCTGCGACTGAGTGGTGAGGTGGTGGATGGTTTGGAGTCGTGGGCCTCACTCTCATTGATGCGCACCATGCAAGACATTGAGGGTGATGACTATGGTTGGCTGCCACGTCCTGCCGACCAACGCATGAGCTTCAAGCTGTTCTTCCAGGATTATGTACCTGCCGTCCCATTCTGGAGGATGTCGTTGGGTTTCATTTTCGGCACCGGTCTTCCTGCCACTTATCCGGGACAAACCAACTTTGACTATATGTTCCGCTATACGCCTTATTTCCGCGTTGACTGGGGCAATACCATACAGCTCTCCAATTTCGACTTTGTCAAGAACAGCAAGGTGATGCGCTATTTTGACGACATACTCCTTACCGTCGAGGTGTTCAATCTCTTCAACTATCGCAATGTGGTCTCCTTTACTTGGGTTGCCGACTATTCAGGAATCTACTATCCTGTTCCTAACTATCTGACGGCAAGACAGCTGAACCTCAAGTTGACGTTGGAGTTTTGATAATTGAATAAAGATAATTGAAATTGAAAATTAATCCGTTAACATCATCATCAATATCACGCGAAGGACTTGAACCTTTGCGTCATGCTTTGCCGAAAGGTGGTTGGGTCAACTATTTTGTTGACACACATATCGATATAGTAAAGATAGATTTCATCTTTCCTGCAGGATCTGCTCTTCAACAGAAGAGGTTGCAGGCAACTGCCGCAATACGACTGTTAACAGAGGGCACAAAACAACATTCGGCACGCGAGATAGCCGAATTCATGGATTTCCGTGGTATTGTCATCGAGAAGAACATCGATGAGGTCTCCGCAACATTGACAGTCTATTCGCTGCGACGTTATCTTGACGACCTGCTGCCCCTGTTGCGTGAAATCATTGTCGAGGCGGCCTATCCAGAGGAGGAATTTCGTCTTTATGTCGACAAGCGGAAGCAACATCTTCTTGACGAGATGATGAGGACGTCGGTGGTGGCTCGCAATCTTTTCTATGAACGCCTTTATGGTTCCGAGCATCCTTTGGGTCAACATGCCATACCAGAGGATTTTGACAAGCTGACGGTCGAGGATGTGCGGAGCTTTCATAGAGATTATCTGAAACCCGAGGATGCAACAATAGTTGTTGGAGGTAATGTTGACGAGTTACTGCTGGAATTTTTCGATAAGCATTTCGGCGACTTTGCTACTTCTGCATCTTCGCTTTCAAGTATCGAGATTCCCTCACCTTCGGTTGATTCGGCTGATTTGTACACTCAAATCAGACACAAACTCCCCGGTGCAGTTCAAAACACTCTCCGAGTCGGACGGATCCTGCCGATGAGGTGGAACGATATGGATTATGCTCGTTTCATGGTGCTTTGCACAATATTGGGAGGCTATTTCGGGTCGCGACTGATGTCAAATATCCGCGAGGATAAAGGCTATACATACGGCATCTATTCACAGACGAGAATCTGCCGCGGCAGTCTTCTTTTCAGCATTATGACCGATGTGGCTTCTGACGTGGCCGATGCCGCACTTGGCGAGATAATGTATGAGTTGCGGAGACTATGCGATGTGCCAGTAGGAGAGGAGGAACTGGAGCTGGTCAAGAGGTGCATGCTTGGCGACTTCATGAGGAGTGTGGATGGTGTCTTCGAACGTAGCGAGCGTTATGTGCAGCAGATGACTGCTGGCATCGATGAGAGCTTTACAGATAATTATTTCCGTGCAATAGATACGGTCAAATCGGAAGAGCTCCAGCATATAGCAAAGCAGCTCCTCCGTCCGGAAGAGCTGCTGATTGTGAATGTAGGAAATTGCTGATTAAAACCAAATCGGTTGTTAGGATTTGTTGTTCAGCATCCTTTATTTCTTAATAATCTGTGCACTGTAGGTTTTGGAACCTGCGAACAGTGAGATTGTATAAGAACCTTTGGAAAGTGAGCGGAGGTCGATGCTCTGAAGTGTTGAGGTAAGAACCGTAGTGCCTTCTTTGACGCAGCGACCAGAGAGGTCGAAGACTTTATATTCGGCCATACCGATATAGTCGATGTCGAAATTGACTATGCCGCTGGTCGGGTTGGGATAAACAGTAAGTTTATTGTTTTGGTTAACAACGTTGATTGCTTGGCTGTTGCTTTGGTAATCTAAGCCGTCGATAGCCATAACGCCAGTGTTGTCGGGATCGAGCCAGTCTTTAAGGCGATTGGTATTGGCACCGCCACCATTCCATGAAGTACTTAATCTACCATAATAGTCGGCACCATTGGGTTGGTCGCAGTAGCTAGAGCCAGCATAAAGTTGTCCGATGATGCGCTTGTCGGCATTGAAGAGAGATGAACCTGATGAACCCTGCTCAGTGATGCCCTTCTTCTCGGGGTCAGAGTTGTCAAACCAATGTACTTCATAGAATTTACCGCCACCGCGAATGCTTTTGGGAATGGAAATCTTCTTGAAGTCGCCACCGGGGTGATGGATGCAGGCACCAGGTTCAGGAGAGAGGACAGAACTGCGGTCCCATCCAGCAAAGTAAGGCTGGTAAGTGAAGGGAACGGTGTCGTTGAGACGGAGTAGAAGCATGTCGCTGCCGTTGTCGTTGTCGTATTTTGCTACAATTTCGGCGCCTGTAACAGAATAGTTTCCACGTCCCGTATTGCCGTTACACTGATACTTCTGATAGAGGAAGTAGGTGATAAATTCGAGGCGAGTGACTTGGAGGTTAGGATATTGTGCAATAAAATCGGCAATCATATTATCAGCATCCTGGCAGTGGTATGCAGAGAGGACATAAGGAGTGCGGTCCTGACGTGTGTTGTTGATGAGCGAGCCGCTGCACATGAAGGAGAGGGGCTGATTGGTTAAGTTCAGGTAAGCACGGATTTCGATAGCTACTGTTGCGCGGATTTGGTCTTCCCAGCCTTCTCCGAGAGGACATTTGACGTCGAAGTGGCAGTCACCCTCAGCATTGCCGTGCTGGCCTTTCGCGGTGGCTTCTGCATCGGAGTAAATGCCGTCAATCATTTGGAAGATGTCCTTGTAGCCGTGAAGGACAGAGGAAATCTGGATTTCACCAGGATTGACATCTCCAGGGACAGTGTATTCAATGTATGCGGTGCTGCCGGGGATTGCCTGTGTGAAGAAACGGCCATCATTCATGACGTCACTCTTGATATATTTGCCAAGGACAAATTCTCCTGTCTCATCATAAATGAAGAGTTCAGCACCCTCAGCGAGGTCGAATTTGGAGAAGTCGAGGCTCACGAATTTTGCGTCAGGCGACTGTACAGCAAGTACATAGTGGACACCGTTAGCATCTTTGGATTTATGGGCATCGGCAAGGAAATTGATATCGCAAGCCTGACCGATGGAGATGCGCATGGGACCAGCGCCTTTAACATTATCTAAATCTTGCTGGATGTACTTGTTGTTGTCGAGAGTGGGGAGGAATCGTGTGTTGGTTGTGGCTTTTGCTGTTGAGTGGTTGAAGAGGGGTTCACCACCGTGGCTTACCTGTGCGAAGGCAGCAGGAGTTGCGAGAAGGGCAAGAGCCAGAATTGAGGTTCTGAAAAATTTTCTCATTGTATGTAAGTGTTTGTTTTATACTTTTTTTCGCTCAATTGTGCGATTTAAATATATCTGCAAAGATACATATTTATTCTTATAAGCAAAAAAAATAGTATTTTTGCAATTCTAATTAAAGTTAAAAAAAACTCAAACAATCAAGCAATCAATCAATCAAGAAAAATAGACTATGGCAAATCAAGAAGATGTGTTCAAGAAGGTCGTATCGCATGCCAAAGAGTACGGCTTTATTTTCCCTTCGAGTGAAATCTACGATGGCTTGGGCGCTGTTTATGACTACGGCCAGCTGGGTGTGGAGCTGAAAAACAATATCAAACAGTATTGGTGGAAGTCGATGGTGCAGTATCATGAGAACATCGTGGGCATCGATTCGGCTATCTTTATGCACCCGAAAATCTGGAAGGCATCTGGCCATGTGGACGCCTTCAACGACCCACTTATTGACAACAAGGACAGCAAGAAACGCTATCGTGCCGATGTGCTAATAGAAGACCATATTGCAAAAATAGAGGATAAGATAAAGAAGGAGTGTGACAAGGCAGCTAAACGCTTTGGCGATGCCTTTGACCGTCAGCAGTTTGTGACAACTAATGCCAGGGTTTTGGAACACCAGAAGCAGATTGACGAGATTCACGAGAAATATGCTGAGCTGATGAATGCCAACGACCTTGCTGGCCTGAAACAGCTCATCCTCGACTTGGGCATCGTTTGTCCTATAAGCGGTACCCGCAATTGGACCGACGTTCGCCAGTTCAACCTCATGTTCGCCACCAAGATGGGAAGTGTCATCGACGATTCCGATACTCTCTATCTGCGTCCTGAGACAGCACAGGGAATCTTCGTCAACTTCCTCAACGTGCAGAAGAGCGGTCGCATGAAAGTACCTTTCGGCATCGCACAGATAGGCAAGGCTTTCCGTAACGAGATTGTTGCCCGTCAGTTCATTTTCCGTATGCGAGAATTCGAGCAGATGGAGATGCAGTTCTTCGTGCGTCCAGGCAGCGAGCTTGAATGGTTCAAATATTGGAAAGCCGAGCGCCTCAAATGGCATCTTGCACTTGGTATTCCTGCCGAGAAGTATCGCTATCACGACCACGAGAAACTGGCACACTATGCCAACGCTGCTACCGACATCGAGTTTGAGTTCCCATTCGGATTCAAGGAACTGGAAGGTATACACTCACGTACCGACTTCGACCTTTCGCGTCATAGCGAGTTCAGCGGTAAGAAGTTGCAGTATTTCGACAGCGAGCTTAACGAGAACTATACACCATACGTCATTGAGACCTCTATTGGTGTCGACCGCACATTCCTCGCCATCTTCAGCCATGCCCTTAAGGATGAGACCCTTGATGACGGCAGTGTCCGCACGGTGCTTAGTCTCCCGCCGGTTTTGGCACCCTACAAGGCAGCAGTACTCCCTCTGGTCAAGAAGGATGGCTTGCCCGAGAAGGCTCGCGAGATTGTGGATATGTTGAAGTTCGACTTCATGATTCAGTATGACGAGAAGGATGCCATTGGCCGTCGCTATCGTCGCCAGGATGCTATTGGAACCCCTTTCTGCATCACTGTCGACAACGATACACTCAATGATGGCAGCGTCACTGTCCGTCATCGCGACACCATGCAGCAGGAACGCATCTCGATAAGCCAGCTGCCCACCTACCTTCACGAGAGAATCAAACCCATAAAGGTCGATTAGTAATCAGCAAGCATCGCTCTTTTAAGTAATTGTATAACCTTGAAATCGATTTTATTAAAGTCTTGAAATCGATTACATAATTAATCTGTCAATGAAAAAAGCATCTTTTCTCCTTTTGCCCTTCCTTTGTGCACTTCTTCCCCTCAGTGCACAGCAGAAACCATTGAAGGTCGAAACGCACTATCTCAGCAATGGCCTTAAGGTCATTATGGTTGAGGAACATTCTCAGCCTAAGATATATGGTGCAGTAATGGTACATGCCGGAAGCAAGAATGAGGATACCTCTGCAACAGGTGTTGCACATTATTTCGAACACATCATGTTCAAGGGCACCGACCGCATAGGCACCACAAACTGGGCAAAGGAGAAACCATTGCTTGACAGCATCAGCGACCTTTATGATATAATCCAGCAAACCACAGATGAGGCTAAGCGTCATGAACTGCAGCTGGAAATCAACCGGCTGAATATCGAGGCATCAAAATATGCCATCGCCAACGAGACGGATGCCATATTGCAGCAGATGGGATGCACGGGGTTGAACGCTTTCACCAGCTTTGATGTCACTTGCTACCATAACACCTTGCCGAGCAATCAGTTGGAGAACTGGATGGAGGTCTATGCCGAAAGGTTCCGCAATCCAGTATATCGCCTTTTCCAAGGTGAACTGGAGGCTGTATATGAGGAACGTAACATCCATGCTAACGGGTTGCTCTACACCTTCCAGCGCAATATCTTCACCGAGGCTTTCGGTGATCATCCCTATAGCCGTGATGTCATCGGTCGAGACTGGCATCTGAAGAATCCTCAGCCCTCGGCTATGAAGAAGTTTTACGATAAGTATTATGTTGCCAGCAATATGGCTTTGATACTTGTTGGGGATTTCAACAGCGGCGAGGCGTTGAAGATGGCCGAGAAGTATTTCAGCATCTGGCCGCGTGGAACTAAAGTCACGGAGCCGAGCTACAATCTGCCAAAATTCGAGTCGCGTATTGTTAAGAAAGTCAAACAGACTCCTATCAAGGTGGGCCTCATGCTCTTCCCTGCGGTCAAGCTTAATGACCCCGATGAACTGGTTCTCAATGTGGCCTGCTCAATTTTGAGCGGAGGCAATGGCCGATTGGATGAGCTGGTAACAGAGGGAGAACTGATGGCTGCACAGCTGATGAATATGTCTCTCTCCGATGCTGGCATCAACGCGATGATTTATATTCCTCAGTTGTTGGGTCAGAAGCATGAGGCTGCTGAGGAACTTATCTGGGCTGCTATCGACTCTGTAAAAGAAGGACGTTTCAGCGATGAGTTGCTTGATGGTATCAAGATGAACCACTATGTTAGTCGCCAGCGCCAGCTCGAATCATACAGCAGCATAGCAAGCCTAATACAAAGTCTTGAGATGAACGAGAGCAGCTATGAGGAATGGCTCAAGGAAGGCGAGCGTCTGCAGAATATTACCCGCGAGGATATTATGGCAGTTGTCAAGAAATACTATGACCGTGACCACTGCACTATTGTACGTTCAAAGATGGGTTTCCCTGCTAAGGCACCTTCTATCAAACCCGATTGGGACCATCTAGAGGCTCAGAACAAGGGCGAGCAGACCGACTTTGCCAAGCATATTGCTGACCGTAAAGTGGCAGATATTAAGCCTCAAGTTATAGACTTCAAAAATGATGTCACCATCCTTCCTGTGGCAAACCATTGCAACCTCTATGCAAGTCGCAATGACAAAAATGAGCTCTTCAACCTAACTATCCACTATCATTACGGAGACTTCGACAACCACAACGCCAGTCAGGCAGCCAATTATTTCGAAAATATTGGAGCCGGCGACATGACATTAGAACAGTATAACATAAAGATGGATTGCTATGGTGGAACGTTCTTTGTAAGCGTTGGCAACGACTATAGTAGCATAACTATCAGTGGATTGGAAAGGAATATGGACAAGATAGTTGAACTGGCAATGATGAAGCTCCGCAATCCACGCCACGATGCACAGCAGATTGAGAATGTCATCGATAATCTCAAAGCATCCAAAAGAGCTGCCAAGAACGAATCCTCTACCTGGACATCTGCTCTGTTTGAATATGTAATGTATGGTGAGAAGTCATCCTATCTGGATCATGCCACTATCAAGGAAATCAAGAAGATGAAAGGTGAAGACCTGATGGCAATCCTCAACAATATTTATGGCCGCGACGGCTATGTGACATTTGTTGGCAACAGCGACCCGAAGAAGGTTGTCGATATGCTACGCAGCAATGGCTTGGTGCGAGATGATGTTACCGTCATGCCCAATCGCATCCGTGTGCAAAATACTTTCTCGGCAGATACTGTGTTCTATGCCACGAACAAGAAATTCCTCAAGAGTGATATCGACCTCTATATGCCATCGTCGCAGTTCGACTATAAGGAAGATAGAGCCGCATGTGCAATGTTCAATGAGTATATGGGAGGCGGAATGAATTCTGTTTTCTTTCAGGAAATACGTGAATTCCGCTCGCTGGGATATAGCACACATGGCTATTTCAGCTATGACCGTCTGAATCGCCGACCTGGTTATTTCTATGGCTATCTGGGCACTCAGTGCGACAAGACCATCGAAGGCATCTCAGCCATGAAGGAGCTGATGGTCAATTTCCCTGACCGTAAGGAGAAGTTTGAGTTGAGTCGCGACTACCTTATCTCGGTGAGAAACAGCAATTACTACACCTTCCGCAATATTCCAGGGCAGGTACGCTACTGGATAGAGGAAGAGAAAGTAGACCACGACCCGCGAGTTGAGATTACGGAGCAGATCCGCAATATGAAGTACGAGGACCTAAAGGCTTTCCATCAGAAATATATTGCAGGTCGCCCGCTGATAACCGTCATCGTTGGCAACGCTAAGCGGTTTGATAACAAGGCACTCAAGCAGTTTGGCGTCGTCAAGAAGATAAAGTACAAAAATATTATCAAATTCTAAACTTTGTCTCGGCGAGTCGTTTTATAACTTCTGCCAATAAACGCTTTCGCTGAATCCCCATTTAGATCCTTTTACGCGGAGAGTGCCATCCTTCTCGAACCAGATTTCAAGCTTGGCTTCTACTCCTCGCTGAGGATCATAGATTTTGCAGTCATCCCAAATCTTCTCTTTGGCATTGTATTTCAGACCGCTGAAGATTACGACACGATCTAATGGGGTGTTGCGTAACTTCTTGTTAGAGTTTTTCTTGTCGAGCAACTTGTTGCCATCCTTGTCTTTGTCTTTCTCTATCCAACAGAGCTGGCCTTTGTATGTGCCATCGGATAGTTTCTCTATTTTGACTTTGAAAGAATTGTCTTTTTGTTTGCAAAGATAAGTGCCGATGATGTTGTCAGCATTGTTGTTCAACGGATTCTGAGCATTAAGACAGATGACCGAAAAGATACATATTATAAATGAAGCGATTTTTTTCATGATAAAGGTTTGAGTTAGAATTCACAAAAAACACCCCCAGTCTCCCAGAGGGCGCTTTTTCGTGTCTGTTTAACATCTCCGTTCTCCATTCTCCGTTATTTCTTCACTATCCTCCTAACAGTCTCTCCCCTCGTGGTCTGAATCTTCAGGGTGTATGTACCGGTAGCAAGGCTCGTGATGTCAAAGGTGTTCACTTCCTCGAAGGTGGCCACCTTGCGTCCGGCGATGTCGAAGACCTCCACCAACAGCACATCTTCGGCTTCGATGGTCAGCGAGCCTTGTGTGGGGTTGGGGTAAACCTTGAGTTCTGCCAGCGGGTCAGCAACGTCGAGCCCTACCACGGTAACAGCGACGTGCAGCAGCGTAGTGCTGTCGCAGCCCTGGGCGGTGGTGCCGTCAAAGGTGAAGTCGCCTGCCCCATTCACGGTGTTGCCGTGGTAGTCGTAAGGAATCTCGTTGGATGTGAGGCTAAGCGAGTCATACACTGTGACACTGTGGTTCAGCGTCAAATTCAGCGTCACTACAGAGTCGCACCCGGCGGCATTCGATGTTGTGTATGTGGCGATGTCATCGCCGCCAACAGTGTATGTCACCCCGTCAATCCAAACAAATTCGTCGCAAGCTGTCTGCACATCAATACCGCTGTTACTGTAGTTCACTGTCAGATTCAGTGTCAACACCGAGTCGCACCCCACAGCGTTGGTTGTCTGGTGCATATAGGTTCCACTTGCGGTGTAGGTGTTTCCGTGCCAGGTGTAACTGTCGCACGCCTCAGCCGCAGTGTCAGCCATAGTGCTGTGGTTTATTGTCAGATTCAGCGTCACTACCGAGTCGCAACCCACGGTGTTGGTTGTTTGGTAAATGTACGTACCGCTTGTGGTGTATGTGTTATCATGCCATGTGTAGCTATCGCAAGCCACCGCAGCAGTGTCGCCAGAAGTGCTGTAACGCACAGTCAGATTTAGTGTCACAACCGAGTCGCAACCCGCCGCATTCTGTTCAACATAAGTCGGAGTATTGGTTGAAGCCGTATAGGTTGTCCCGTGCCAAGTGTAGCTGTCGCATACATCCTGAACATCCACACCGCTGTTGCTGTAGTTAATGGTCAGATTCAGCGTTGTCACCGAGTCGCACCCCACAGCGTTCGTGCCGACAAAGGTGGCAGTGTTGTTCGATGCAGTGTAATTTGTCCCGTGCCAAGTATAGCTGTCGCAGGCCGTCAACACCTCAACCCCGCTGTTGCTGTAGTTCACAGTCAAATTGAGCGTCACAACGGAGTCGCAGCCAACAGCGTTGGTGCCGACAAAGGTGGCAGTGTTATTCGATGCGTTGTATGTCGTTCCATGCCAAATATAGCTGTCGCAAGCCGTTAGCACCTCATTACTCGAACTGCTGTTGTTTATGGTTAGATTCAGCGTCACTACCGAGTCACAACCTGCTGCATTACTCAACACATGTGTGGCCTCATTCGTGCTGTTGGTGTAATTTATGTTCCACCAGTTGAAATTGTCGCATGCCGTAGCGGTGGTGTCTCCTGTGTTGCTGTAGCGCACCGTCAGGTTAAGCGTCACTACCGAGTCGCACCCCGCTGCGTTTTGTTCAATGTAAGTCGGTGTACTGGTAGAAGCAGTGTAGCTGTTTCCATGCCATGTATAGCTGTCGCAGACATTCTGAACGTCAACACTGCTGTTGCTGTAGTTCACAGTCAAATTCAGCGTCACCACTGAGTCGCAGCCAACAGCATTCGTGCCGACAAAGGTGGCAGTATTGTTCGATGCGTTGTATGTCGTCCCGTGCCAAATATAGCTGTCGCAAGCCGTAATAGCCTCATTACTCGAACTGCTATGGTTCACAGTCAAATTCAGCGTCACCACTGAGTCGCATCCCGCAGCATTACTCAAAACATGCGTGGCGTTATTCGTGCTATTCGTGTAATTGGTGTTCCACCAGCTGAAATTGTCGCATGCCGTAGCAGTGGTGTCTCCCGTGTTGCTGTAGCGCACAGTCAGGTTCAGTGTTACCACTGAGTCGCACCCTGCCGCATTCGTTGTCAGGTATGCAAATTCTCCACTTGCTGTATATGTGCCACCATGCCAGGTGTAGATGTCGCACGCTGTCTGAACATCAGTGCTCGTACTGGTAGCGTTGACGTTGAGCACAAGCGTGAAGGTGCTGTCGCAACCCATCTGAGTGTACATCGTGTCATGGTAGTAGTAATGCCCAGCCTCAAGGGTGTCGATGGTCAGGCCATGCTCTGCCCAGCTGAAGCTCTGCTTCTCGCAGGCAACCTGTGTTTCCGTGTGTTGCGATGTGGGATGCACGGCCAGGTTCACGGTGATGATGCTGTCGCATCCGCGCACTGTTGTAAGTGAGTCGGTGTATGTGCCGGCAGTCACAAGATTACGGTTGCCGAATACGTAGGCACTGCCCTGGCAGATGCTTTCGTTGCTCGACTTGACATAGGGGAAGTTTTGCTGAGTTGCCAACAACTCAAAGGCCTTCTCGAACGAAAGTCCTGTGATGTCGGTGGTACGGATGCGTACCGTGTAGTCGAAATTGCCGGTGCAGGCGTATGATGAACCGGTGTAGAGACCGTTGCCTTCAATGTAAAAAGAAAGGTTGTCATCGTCGCCCTCGCCAGTGACGAGTTCGTAGACGAATGGTTTGGTGATGTCGTTGTCGATGGAGGTAAGGGTTCCGATGAGGACACCGTTTCCAGCATTCTCTTCAAAGCCGTTGTTGGAGAGCAGTATATCAACTGGGGCGGTGTTGTTGTTGATGATGGTGTCTGGGCGGCTTTTCAACGGTTCCTGGTTGCCGACATTGTCGGTGGCACGCGAGATGAATCGGTAAACATATCCGTCTTCGAGAGCATAATGTGCGGTGTCGGTTACCGCGAAATATCCTATTGAGTTGTAGGCGTCACCGTTAAGAGAGACCAGAAGCTCTACGTTGTCGACTCCCGACAGGTCATCGTTGGCTGAAAAGGTGAAGTTGCATGCCATCGTGTCGTCAGCCTCGATGCTGGCATGAAGGGTAGAAGTGGGCGCTACAGCATCGAACTTGTTGGTCCACACATTGGTGGCTATGGCGGTATTCTCGTTGAAGATGATTGTTGCTTCGGCGCCTACGGTGTCGCCGCTGGTCACACTGTTCTTGGGCGCTATAGAGAAGCTTACATAACCCTCGCCATGGTGCAGGCTGTCGTTGATAAGGAGGAATCCGAGGTCGGCACTGGCAGGCTCAAAGCCGGTGGCCGGGTCTACGCTCTGTAGGTTCCAAAACACTTGGTTGTTGGCCATGTCGATGCCGGCGGTGACATCAACCCAAACGCCCAACGAGTCGCTGACATCAAGCCGCTGTGTGTAAGCCGTGGTGTTAGATGGCACGCTGAAGACAAAGCTGCCGAAGCCGAAGTCGGAGAGGCGTACGGAGTTGATGTTCTGCTCGGGAGGGATGGGGTAGGTGATGTTCACCAGAGACGCCGGAGCGGAGGCGAATTCGGGTGAGTTCTCGTAGAGTATCGTGTAGCGCATCTTCTCGTTGGTGCTCACCAAGTGCTCGTCGCCATATCCGATAGGACCGTCAATCTCGTTGGGGTCTTCGGGACATTTCGTCATCTTCAGGCTGACACTCACTTTGGCGCTGCCCACAAAGCCGTTAGAGTCGGTGATGGTGACTCCGTATGTGCCGCTGCCCGACACGGTCATGGTTTTCCACGTATAGGTGTAGGGTGGTGTGCCTCCGATGGGGTAGGCAGTGAGTGTCGCTGATGGTTGCACGTTGCAAGGCACCTCGTGACTCGTCACAGAGATGCCGGCACCTATCTTGCAGGCGTTCTCTTTTTCGATAATGCAGACATCTTGATAGATGATTTTGTTACAGGGGGTTGCCTTGACGGTAACACTCCAGGCTCCGGCTTTCATTCCTATGGGATTGATGCCCACGAGTTTCTGTCCGTCGGGTCCGACCCACTCTATGCTACACATCGAAATCATAGAGTTGGTCATGCCGGTAATCTTCGCTTCACCGTCCTTGCCAGGTTTGCAAGACTCCTTTTTTGTCATCTTGCAGCCTATCTGTGCCAAAGCCGAATTGAGGGACGATAGTTGGATGTTGAAGATTAATCCAATAACAATAAATATTTTGACAGTCCTTTTCATTTTATTAGGATTATTCAGATTATTCGGATTATTAATCTCTTTCAATCCTGGTTGGGATTGAATATTGCTGGTTTGTTGTCCTGCTCGTTGGGGATTGCGTCGCCGTCGATGTCGTCATCGCAGGCGTCACCCTTGCCGTCGCAGTCCATGTCATCTTGGTTTGCGTTGGGGATACTCGGACAGTTGTCTATCTCGTCGGGCACACCGTCTCCGTCGCTGTCTTCATCGCAGAGGTCACCGATGCCGTCTCCGTCATAGTCTTCTTGGTTGGGATTGTCCTTCAGGGGACAGTTGTCGCAGGCGTCGCCTATGCCATCGCCGTCGCTGTCGGCTTGCGAGGGATTGTAGTGTATCGGGCAGTTGTCGATGCTGTCAGCCACGCGGTCGCCGTCGCGGTCGCTGTCCTGTTCGTTGGCTATGCCGTCGCCGTCTATGTCGGGGTCACACTCGTCGCCGATGCTGTCGAAGTCGAAGTCATACTGGCGTGGGTTGACAACCATCGGGCAGTTGTCGCAGCTGTCGCCGACATGATCGCCGTCGCTGTCTGTCTGGTCGGGATTATAGCGTGTCCAGCAGTTGTCGCAAGCATCGCCCACGCCGTCGTTGTCTGAATCTTCCTGCAAGGGGTTGCGGTGCAGGGGGCAGTTGTCGCAGGCGTCGCCAATGCCGTCATGGTCACTGTCGGCTTGGTTGGCGTTGGCGTTGCAGGGACAGTTGTCTTGGGGGTCGAGCACACCGTCGCCGTCATAGTCGCCGCCAGGACTCAGCTGCGAGGGCTGGTGCTTGTTGAGGAAGATAGCGAAATTGTTCGCCATCTTGCCGCCAAGGCTGTCGGAGACAAATTTCCACTCGCCGCCAACCTGTGTCATCATGTAGGGCGATAGAACGCTGACCGTGTCGAAATGGAGACGTGTCATCACTACAGTGAATACGCCATTGTAGCTGTAGCTCATCAGGAACTCCATGCTGTCTATCTCGCTGACGGTGGCGAGGAACTGCTGACGTGTGCTGTCGGCACTCAATAATTGATTGATTCTTGTGGCGTCTTGAGGACGATACAATGAAGTTATCTCCGTAATACTGGCATTTTGATAGGCCTGCATCATGCGGCACAGCAACGCCGGCGGCGTGTTGGTGGTGCTGGCATTCTGGCTGCCACCTGTCAAGGCTATTGTGTAGCTCGTCGGTATGCAACCCTCAAAACTGTATGTCACCACATTGTTGCACAGCGTGTGTGTCCCATCATGCAACAAAATGGTGTTGGTGTCGCCAGCCAAATCAAGTACCACGGCATGATTTTGTTCGCTATACAGCGGGAAACGATGCGTCTGTGCGTGTGCCGAATTGAAAAATGATAATTGTGTATTGATGATTATCGCGGCAGCGATCAAGATTTTGATTGTTATTTTCATAGCCTATATAGTTGGTAAAGGTTAAAGGTTGAAGAATATACCTCGCTCATTATCAGTAAAAACTATAAATCGACTGACATAGAGTATGTCGCTAATGGGTATTCTATGGTGTGTTCAATCATGCCTAAGGCAGTCACAGAACCAACAACGGAGAAGGTGATGCCAACACTAAGGCTGTTATTCGCACCAATGGGGCACCATTGTGCCTGCGCTGTTGTGGCTCCTTGCAGCAGCAAGTCTGCAGCAAGTATCTTGCCACCACCTACCGACACGCCAACGCCTCCGTTCACTGCCAGGGTGACACCTACGGGAATGCATACCTGTCCACAGGAATCGTTTGTCGATATTATTCCGGTGACGGGCCCTGCAAATATCTCGGCAGACAGATTGAACACTATGTCTGCTGAAGCAACGTATGGAATGCCGGAGAAAGGAAAGCGACACCCGAACGAGTTGCCGTAAGATAGCTTGGCAAACTGTATCTGCAACGCGTAAGCTGGCACGTGACCACAGCAAAGCATCTTGGGGGTGACCTTAACCCATTCGACATTGTCCTGGGGTTTTGGATTCTTCCAGCCACAGGGCGAAGCCTCAGTCAGGTAATTGACAATGTTGGCAACGCTTTCAAGATTGTCCCAGATCTCCTGGAAAGTCTTCATGTTCTTGACCATCATATAGATGGTGGAAATCGAGTTCCCCATGAGGTCTAAGGGCGAAACCAAATCGCTGTTATATACTGTGGTGGTGAGCGTCTTTGTCGATGTGTGCCCATTATGGTTCAGCGTGAAGGTGAGTGGACAGTTGTTCTCTATTCCCAGCCCGGCACTGTTCGTCGCCGTGGTGGGAGAAACGGTGACCAGGCTCTCATACCCTGCGGGTTCGGTCTCTATCTCAAACTGACTTGGTGATATGTTGTCTCCATGGTTGTAACACTTATATTTCGCTTTCACCCACACTATGGCTATGCTGTCCTCCACACGCACTTGCACCTCGTCTTCTTCGATGCCGTTCTTCGAGATTCGCTTAACCATATAGGTCTCCAGCGTGTCATGGGGATTGACGGTGACAACGGCTTGGTTGGCATTGCCATCAATATGCGGACCGGTCCACATATAGCAGACATCGTTGGCTGCGTCTGGGGTGCCGATGCTAACCTTCTGCGTGTTTCCTGGCTCGCGGGCGACCTTCTTGTCCTCGCCGGCGAACTGTGCCCTCGCCGAACTGAGGGCAGAGAACTGGAAGCAGAGAACCATTGCAGCGGCAATAAGTATTTTGAGTGATTTTTTCATGGCAGTATAAGGTTTTTTTATTATTCTGATTATTCTGAGTAATCTGAGTATTCCGAGTACTCCGATTATTCCACACTCCTTGTCACAAAGACCAGCGAGCCGGCTGTGTAGGCATAGATAGTAACAGTGCCGCGGCAGCCGGGACGTAACAAGCCTTCTGGCTCACCGGGGATGTTCAGCGGTACGGTTACCGTTGTTGATCGTTCGCTAAGGCCTTCTGTCGTCAACGATATGAAGGAACCTGCCACCGACTCAATTTCCAGCACCACATTCTCTATGTCGGTGTTGCCCATGTTGCCGTACTCAAGCACCATGGCGATGGTGCGGTTCGGTCGCGGCGAGTTGGGGAAGATGAGGTTGTGTGCCAGACCGTCGGGTGTCGGAGGCAGGACATGGAATGCGCTGACCAATGCGGACTCGCCTTCACAGTAGTTGTAGATTCCTATATTGTAGTCGCCGGTGTCGACGCCGTTAAGGTCGAAGCGGGCGTAGGCTTTGTAGAAGCTCTCGAAAATGACATATTCAGGTCTTAGCGTGTCACCGCCATTCTCCATCCACACCTCCATGTCGGGACGGAAACGTGAGCCGTTCAACTCTACGGTCACCTTGCCGTCGTTGCCGCCGTATGAGGGGTTGATGCTCCTCAGCTCGAAGGGCAGTATGTCGGCACGGATCTTCACTATTTGTGGATGGAGGTCCGGTCTGGAGCCCTCAAGGGTGATGCCATAGTAGCCAGGACGTGTGGAAGGAATGTAGAGTTCGGGGTTGGCGGAGTATTGTTCGGCGGTGGAGTAGGTGTTGTTCAGGCCATTGCCGATATTGTTGTGAAGTACGTAGAAGTTGTTCACGGCACCGGCCAGTGAGTCGCCATCTTCAAGGTATATGCGGACGGTCTGGTTGATGTTTGTGTCTACGGAGAGTTTGTAGTTCAATGCCAGAGTGCTATAAAGAGTGTCTGTCACTGGGGTGTTGAAAGGCAGCACACGCAGTTTCACGAAGGTCGGTGTGGAGGCGGCAACGGTGTTGTTGTTCTCGTCATCCTCATAGAAGGCGTTCCTCACGTCGGTTTTGACGATGAAGAAACGGTTGCCTTCGCCCTCGCCGCTGATCCTTATCGTGGCTTGCTGCACCAGCGAGTCACCAGGAGCAAGGTTGACAGAGGTCGAGTTGACGGTACGTAACAGTTTGTCGTTGCTGCTGAAGATGTTGTCGCGCGACAGATAGACCAGCGAATTCAGACGCGAACCGCTGATGCTGTTGTTGCCGATGTTCTTCACGCTCCAGCTGACAGTGACATCTACGCCGCTCATAATGGTGTCGGCATGTAGGATATTGCCCACCGTCAGGTCGCCAGGAGGCGGCAGGGTGATGTTCACGGGCACGGAGATGACATTGTTGGACTGGTCGCTCTCATAGAATGTGTTCTGAGCGTTGGCATGTACCAGCAGGAAACGCGAACCTTGATTGGGAACGGCGATGGTTACTATCACGGTGTCGAGATAGTACCAGCCCGAGTCGAGGTATCGCACCTGCGGATGCAGGTTGAGCTGTCGGCTCCAGCTAGTGTAGCCGTCGACATCCGAGAGGGTTATCTTGTCGTTCCACGACAGGCTGTCAATCAGTGTGCTGCTGATGTTGGTAACCATATAGGCCAGACGGAAGGGCTGGCCGCTGATGATGCTGTCGAGTATCTCCACATCGCTGATTTGCAAGTCTGGGGTGGGGATGCTCTTCACTTTGACGCTCAGGCTCTTCTGGTTGTTGAGAGGAGCGATATCAGGGTTGATGCGGTTGTAGTCGCAGATGGCGTTGAGTATCACTTCACCGTTGGCTCCGTAAGGCATGGTGACATAGAAGGTGTCGGTGTAGCTCTCGCCAGCGCCCAAGCCGTTACGATGGGTGATGCCCTGGAACACATTGCCGCTGACGTCACCCGTGGCGTTGAAGTAAACGCGGTCCTGCCACTGCGACATCGAGGTTATCACATTGGAATTGTTGCGGATGCGTACGACATAGCGTGCAGTCTGTCCCCAGTTCAGGGTGTCGGGACCAATAATGGTGTCCACCACCAAGTCGAGGGGGTAGATCTGGACGAAGCTCTGGCTGGCACTCCTGGTGACGTTGTTGTCCTCGCCGGTATGTTCGTAGATGTTGTCGTTGTAGTCAACCACGGCATAGAAATAATAGTGGCTGGCGGGAACGGTAGAGGGTATCCATCCCGAGACGACGACGTTGGTCTCGTCGTTGATGGGGATGTCTATTGAACTCTGGTGCGATGCGACCTGCTTCATTGAGTTGCCACCGTATGTGGGCAGGATCGACATGAACACTCTCGTCGTCATCGAGCCTGTGGCGGGGGCTATGCCGTTGTTGGCAATAGTGATGTTGAACTGCGCTGCGGCTCCCACCATAAGGCTGTCGGGCACCTCTATCTGGCTCACCACCAGGTCAGGCCACGGCGTGAGGTTCACATGGAAGACTCCCGAGTGGGACTCGTTGTTGCTGCGGTCTCCGTCACATACCCTTCCAATCTCGTCGACGACGAAGTGCAGGTAGTAGTTGCCTTCGATGCCGTTGGGCAATGTGGCAGTGCCTGTCACCGTAATGCTGCTGTCGGGCGTCAGACGGGTGATTACTCCTCCGTTGAGTACCCTGTTGGCAGCGGTGGCGGTATAGCTGGTGGGATTGTTCGAAATGTACACTTTGTACCAGACGGTGTCATCAAGCGTCGTGGTGCCGATATTGCTGATGCTCATCGTCAGGTTGACGGTGTTGCCACTCCAGGCAGTGTCCTCTGCCACGACGATGCTCTGTGCCACAAGGTCGGGGAGGATGACGGAATAGGTGGCTGTCTTGATGTTGCCGCCTAAGCCGTTTGACTCGAGGATGGTGTCGTTGCCGGTTCCATAATAGTTGGTGTGGACGCCTACCTGGGCCATGGCACTGTTGGGACATCCTTGCTTGACGGTGCTGCTGACCATGATGCTGTCGCCAGGATAAATCGTTGTGGAACTGCTGACAATCGCGATTACGTTGCTGTGGAAGATTGCGGTCTTGAGGGGATTGGTGAAGTAGGCTGTTCCGGAACCAACATTCTTGATCCAGGCACTGACGGTGATATCTTCACCCAGATTCTGCGTCTCGGGTACGATGACCTGCGTGACCACAAGGTCTGGCAGCTGTATCTGCGTAGGCGACGCACTGGCTGCTCTATTGTTCAGTTCGTTCTCGCCTTCATAGATTTGATTGTTGGCGTCTGTCCTGACTATCAGGTAGTAGTTGCCACTCTTATCTTTGGGGATGTAGAAGGATATCGTGTCACTGTAGCTTTCATCGATATCTAACACACCGGAATGTTGATGTTCGGCAACTTGGATGGCTGTGCTGTTTAACGTAGGTGTGGGCGACAGGTAGAGCCTGTCAGTCCAATTGTTCAACTCTGTGGCGCCGGCTCCAATGTTGGTGACTGTGAAACAGGCCTTAACCAACTGGCGGGGCGACACATGGAGCGGCATCGACACATTGCTTACCTGCAGGTCGGAGAGGGGCCTCATGATGACGTTGAGATACTGCTCGGAAACCGCTGCGTTGTTGTACTCGTTGAGGCTCTCGAAGACGGTGTCGTGGGCATCGGTGACCACGAAGATGTTGTAGTTGCCTGCAAAGCTTATGGGTATGTGTACGGTCGCTGAAGCAGAATAGGAACTATCCATCTGGAGGGCAGTGCCTCGCGGCGTGTGTACCATGTGGCATGGGTTGCAGGGACTTCCGTCACTTGAACAGTGAACGCAAACCTGATAAGTGGAGTCCATGCCAGCCCAGTGCTTCACGCTGGCCAGTCTGTGTGCCTCCGCCATATTCAGTTCGTCGCCCATTTGGATGTAGATGTCGTCATACCACACCACTCTTCCTCCGGCAGCAGCGTCGCCCATATTGGTGACAGTCCAGTTGACGGTGATCATGCTGTTCGAGAAGGTCTGCGTGGGGTGACCGATATGGGTGACTCTCAGGTCGGGTGCGGGGGGCGGCAGGATGTAGAACGACTTGTAGAAGAAGTTGTCTCCGTCTTCGACCTCATCTATGTCGCCGTGCAGGTGGGTGAGGCCTTTCAGGTAGTGGTAGGGGACTCCCGTTACACTGGGCGTGTATGGGTCGGGGGTGATGCCTCCGGCCTCGTCGAAATTAATGCTGTATGCGTCGCTCTGGTCGGCGAAGACGAAAATATAGTAGCTGCCTACAAGCTGCTGCGGGACAACTATGGTCACGCTTCGGGTGTAGCTCTCACCGGGTCCGAGGCTCTGTAGGTTCTCGTAGCCGGGTATCTTGCCTTGGTTGTCGTGCGAGTCATAATAACGCACGTCGACATCGGAGACTATCCAGATGTTTTCATTCCATGAGGCTCCTGCGGGAGTGGCTCCACGGCCGTCGTTCTTCACTGTATAGGTTACGGTAAGCGGCTGACCGGCCATGGGCTGCGAGAAGGTGACGTCGGTGACATGCAGGTCGGGCAACGGGTTGGCCTCGAAGGTCTGCACCTGACTGCTGCGCTTGATGCACTGGTTCCATGCTACCACCTTCCAATGGTAGAATTTGCCACGCTGCCAGTTGGGGATGACGCAATTGTTGACGCCGGCAAGGGTGATTCCGGTGGCAGTGGGCGTTGTAGGCTCTGAATAGCCGTCCTGCCAGATGTAGAGGTCGTAGGATGTCGCCTCGGGAATGGCATTCCACGAGAAGTCGGCACTGGCACTCATCACGATGGTGCTGTCGGCAGGATATAGTGCCGTGAAGGCTGAGAGGGGCGTCAGTCCGGTGGAGTCGCAGAGGGTCGTGATGGTGACCTGCGGCGAATGGATGCTGTAGTCGCCTCCACAGTTGGCACGTACATGGGCTGTATAGGTCTGGTTCAACCCGAGGTTGCCTACGGTAATCATGGTGTCATTGACGGTAATGGTGCTGTCCAGGCTGTTGCTGGTCCCCATTATCGTGAACTGCCACTGGCCCTCGCTGCCTACAGGAGTCCAGGCAAAGGTGGCACTGGTGCCGCTGACAGAGGTGCAGCGCAGGTTCAGAGGCGACGGACAGCTGGTACTCTCGTTGCTCTCGTAGGCTCCGAGGTCCATGGCGAGGCCGTTGATGCGGTTGTTGCCGTCCATGTCGTAGGGCAAGTAACCGTAGGAGGTGTCGCCTTGGTCAAGACAATGCGAGGCGGGATGCAGTCTGTAATTGTTCTGAGTGGGGTCGATGAAACGGACGTAGTTCAGACTGCCATTGCTGCCGTCGTTCGTACCGGCGAGGTTGATGACATTGGTGCTGCCCTCAAAACCGCCTTCGATGGCGCAGTTGTTGACAGTTATGTAGTTGCTGATATTGCTGGCTACATAGTTCCGTTTGTTGCCCCAGATAATGCTGTTGTTGATGCTATTGGAATTGGAACCGCTATTGACGCCGCCTATTGAGTTCTGCGAGACGTTCTGGGCTATAACACTGCTATTGATAGATGAACTGCTACTGATGTATACTCCTGCGACGTCGTGGGCTTGATTGTTGGATACGACGCAGTTGTACATATTTGTGTAATAGCTGAGATAGACGGCACCATTGTATCCGTTGTTGTCGTGGATCAGACAGTTGACAATATTGGTGTATTTTGCATAAATGGCAGAACCGTTGACTTTGGCACGTGCTCCCTCGTTCTGGTGCTGCGAATAGTTGTTGCGCACTACGCATCCCCACAGGGATGTGTCTTGCTGGTTGGAGGAGTATGGGCCATCAACAAAAATGGCACCGCCATAGATAGAGGCATTTGTTGTGCTATACACAATGTTGTATTGCATCACGCAGTTCCGTAGTTGGCTACCGCCTTTGAGGGCGGCGGCGGCGCCTTTATTGTTGGTTACGAATCCGTTCTGCAGAGTAAGGCCGTCCCAGATGGTCAGTGTGTCGAAGTCACCATTCTGCCTGAGGACACGTCTGCTGTTCAATCCGTCCAAAACAGAGACTGCCCCTTGGTGAACGTTGCCACGGATTATAGTCTCCGCCGCTGTAGTCGGCCTTGCAGCCAACGAACTCTCATTACCCTCAAATCCGCCATAGACATTCACATTTTCAATCATCGTGAAGGCATTGTCCTCTTCCGTGTTGCCATAGTATCTTCCCTGAGCAACCCAAACGTCCAAGCCCCCCTTCGAGGCTGCCATCATCACGGCATCGTTGATGTCGCTCATGGCATTGACCCAGGATGTTCCGTCCTGAGTTCCGGCGCCGCCCTCGACGACAAATACTTTGCCGTCAGGATATTGTGGCAGTGCAAATCCAGTGAAACTGCTTTCATAGCATCCCATGTCGACAGAGCCTCCTTGCATACGGCTGTTGCCGGCAAGGTCAATTGAGAGTTGGGAGTTAGGAGTTGAGAGTTGAGAATTGTCGCCTTTGTCGATAAGAATAGAGCCTTGCTGCAGACCCCAGTCGCCCCCCTCACCATAACCGGCACCGGCCTCGTATGAGGGTTGCACGAAGAGAGGACTGTGGTAATTACCGCTGTTTCGGCTGTTGAGTAGTATACAGTTGCTCAGTTCGTTGTGGTTCTCAGGCCAGTTGCTCTCGAAAGCGCAGTTGTAGAAGAACCCGTTAGATGCTTGGTAAGACTCGTCAAGGCTGCCTTTGGTTTTGTTGCCCCAGAAGATGGTGTTGTAAATGTGACTGCTATTGAGGTTGTTGGCGGAATTGCTGTTTGTTGAGCGGTTGGCGACAACTGAGCTGTTGACCACATTGCAGTCGTAAAAGTAGGCACCGCCTTCGTATTTGGCGCTGTTGTTGGCAATAAGGCAGTTTGTTATGTCGCAAGAATAGGCATACAACCCACCATGATAATAGGCACTGTCATCCATAACAATGCAGTTGCGCAACGTCGAGCTGCTCATATATAGGCCGCCGCCATAGTATGCCAAGCAGTTTTTGATGGTGCTGTTCTGCAAGACGACGCCACTTCTAAGGTATGCTCCTCCTCCATAATCGGAACCAGTGGATGAGAATTGGGTATTGCCTCCTGTGATGGTGAATCCGTCCCAGATGACGCTGTCGCCGTATGGCATGTCATTGGCTTGGTAGAGCACGCGTCTTTGGTTTTGTCCATCCAAAATAGTTCTTTGAGAGAGAGTCCGTTGGTTGAGTGATGACTCATTCCCCACGAAACTGCCATAAACATCGACGTAAGGCTGTAGGTAGAAGGCATTGTCATCATTGGTATTGCCATGATATATGCCTTGAGCCACCCACACCTGTGCTCTGAGGCCATACTGGTCGTGAGCGGCCTTGGCAGTTGCCATTGCCCAGTTCAGGTCGCTCGTCGCATCATGCCACGAAGAGGCGTTGGCGGAGGTGCTGCCGGTGGTGGAGACATAGAAGATGTTTTGCTGGCGTGCCGGTGTCGTGAAGGTGACTATGTTCCAGTTTGAAGTGTCGCCCAGGCAGATGGTGCGTGCTCTCACATGGTATGTTGTGTTCTGTCGCAAGCCACTGAGGGTCTGCTCCTGGGTTGCTGTCAGTGTCGTGTAGCTTTCGTCGCCGGATTGTTTGTATTGCAGCTGAACCCTTTGGCCTACGCCAGTCTGGCACACCACAGAAGCGGAGTTGTATTTGACGTCTTGAACTGTGAGCAGTGGCGTGGGACAGGCACTCTCTTCACATGCGGTGATGAACCTCACATTGTTGCGCATGTAATAGATAGAGAAATCGTATGACGAATCGACATAGTAAGGATTATAATTGTAATGGTACAGAGCCATATAGTCGTTGGCGTAGTGTGAGCCGAAATAGTTGTATCCTAGGCTGGAGCCACTGGTATCAATCACGGCCAATACCAAGTTGTCGCTGTTGTTGTAAGAGAATGGCGTTGTCAATGGGATGGTGATCCACGACTCTTCCTCGGTCAACATGACGGTGCCATCGAAGACCTCAGTAAGTGCCGAGGCGGCAATGGCATCGCTTCCGGAACCGAAGGAACTAAGGCTGGTATGGCCCAGATATACTTTCAAATGTCGGCTTGAGTGGCCTTGGATTTGCTGGAACTGGATGGCTATAATCGCATCGTCCGTTGTCAGTTCCGATGCAAGGTATATCTGCTGTGAGTAGCTGTAGGGATAACTGGTTGTGATTGGCAGTATTGAGATGTTCGACTGAATCGTGGAGTCGCCAACTAGGGCATAGCCAAACTGGGTGCATCCTGTGACGAACCTGACCTGCATGGTAGCGCTCTGCGTCCCCGTAGAGCTACAATGGCTGCGCAGACGCACCTCGTAGGTCTGCCCCGTGCTCAGTCCGTCAATCAAGAAATGACTGCCAGTGATATTCTGTATTACCGTCCAACTGTTTTCGTCAATAGCTCTGTATTCAACATCGACTCCTGGCACTCCTTGGGGGGTTACCCACGACACAACCGCAGCTGTAGAGGCTCGTTCGACCTTGACGTCCACGGGTTTCAGACAGAAGCTTTCGCCACGGTACTCGTAGCAGCCGATGTCTATGCCGTCGCCATAGATGCGTGCATTGCCTGTAATGTCGCTGCCGTCGCTGTCGGTGGAGACAGCACCCGCATCGACACATGCCGAGCCCAACGCCAATCGGTAGTCTCCATCTTCTGGCGATACAAAGTAGGGATAACTCAGTGTCTCATTGTTGCCTAAGTTGTCGCTCTCAAGCCTGATGTTGCCTTCGCCTGCGAAGCCACCCTCGATGGCGCAGAAGAGCATCGAGTCGATGAGGCTACTGTTGAACCTATTCGGAACGTTGCCCCACACGATGCTGTTCTTTATCGTGTTATCCCATCCGTCAATCAGACCGTAGTTTGATGTGCTTTGGTTGCCTACAATGTCGCAGTTGACTACCTCGCATTGGTTTAGATAAAGGACTACAACATTGCCGGTATTGTTGCTGAAAAGAGTGTTTGCAATATAGCTCTTGTTGAATTCGGCGACAGTTCCGTTGATTTGATTGTTGCTGAATGTACAACGGCGGATGGTGTCATAGTCGGAGTCTATCACCTTGCATGTAGTGATGCCGAACACCTTGACATCGGTTAGTTTGGAGTATAGAGAATGTATGACTGTCATGCTTACGGCTGTTCTGCCACAGTTGGTGATGGTGCAGTTCTCCACGACACCATTGTTGGTATAGAGGGCTGCACCTTCACCCCAGCCATTGTCTACGGTACAGTTGGAAATCTGTATGTTTCGCAGTGTGGTGCCTCGATTGATGTAGGCGCCACCTCCGCTGTAGTTGTTTTTTCCGTTACGCAAAACGAAGCCGTCCCAAATGGTTCTACTTCCCTCTGCAAAATGATAGTTCTGCTGCAGCACTCGCTGCACATTCTGTCCGTCAAGTATGGTGGCATTGGCCTCTATATCGCGGCTGTTGATGTCGGTGGAGGCACTCTCGTTGCCTGAGAATCCGCCATATACGTTCACGCCGTTTTGTATGACAAAGGCTGCTCCTGTCCCGTCAGAGGTGTCACCGTAATAAACACCTGCGGCAACCCATACGTCAGGTGTCTCGCCATAGTATTGACCAGAGGACACCGCTGCGGCGAGTGCTTCGCCCAGACTTGTGAAGGCATTGCTCCAGGTAGAGCCGTCGTTGTTGCCAATGGCGTCGGCTTTTACATATACATGATTATAATGGTAAGGTAGTGTGCTTAGCTGAACGTTGACCCATTCGGATGTGTCGCCCCACGGACAGATGCGGCGCAGGCGCACATCGTAAGCTCGGTTGGGCGTCAGGCCTGACAATGTGCAGCTGCTGCCAGTGAAGCTGACGTCGGTGGCTGTGGTGAATGCTGTCTCGCTCTGCAGTTTGTATTCCATCTGTGGTGTGCCTTCCATACGTGAGCAAATGAAAGTGGCTTCGTGGTCGCTGACGCTATCGACCTCTATGGTGGGCTTTGGACAGGGGTCCATGTCGCAACCGCCGCCGAGGTACGTGTATGGACGGTAGTAGGAGGTACTGAAGTATGAATAGTCGTCTCCGTAGAAATAGAGGCTGGTTGCTCCATACATATAGAATGCCCGGAAGTTGGCACCGCCGTAGCTGATATCAGAGGAGTCAACAACCTTTATGACGATGGAGCCAGAACCGTAGTACTGAAATCCTCTGTCGAAAGCTATATAGCTCCATGGGTTGTCTTCGGTGGAGAGTGTAAGATGTGCCATGCCGTGGAATACTTCCTGACGGTTGGTGATGTTGCCTGTGTCGCTCCAGTTCAGGTAGTTGTGGTCGAGAAGCCCCATCGTTATGGTGAGCTTGAGGTCGCGGGTGGTGCCATTAAACTGGAATCCAATGGTGTCGATAAGACGTGGATTGCCGCCAAGTTCGCTTTCACGGATAATAATATAAGAACCCGAATGACGGTAGTAGGGGTA
>CADBOG010000045.1 GCA_902796265.1 uncultured Bacteroidota bacterium | reverse complement strand
GCACACCATACGAATTGCAAAGATACAACTTTATCTCATACAGAGCTATTTTTTCTGCCTTTCGTGTCTACTTTTCGTGGTGCTTCAGAAAAAATGTTGCCAATACGAAGAGAATTCTTTATAATCAATTAGTTGGATGATAATTGTTCTGCTATACTGAATCAAGTCATTTTTTGACAAAAGAAAATGTGATTTGGATTAAAGAAAGACATACGTTTAAATCATCATAGTTAATGCTAATTATTATGTCAAATAATATTGACCAATTACTTATCATGAACTACTAACATCGGTGAGTTCATGGCAAACGCATCAAGGAAGATGTCCTCTTTAACCAGCGTGCTGAATATGGCAAACAGGTGCTTAGAAACTTGTCGGCTCGGCTCATTGACCGCTATGGGAGCGGATGGAGTGTGTCTAAACTGCAACATTGTGTACGCGCTGCGTACACTATTGAGTCGAACCTTGTACTATGGGATGTGCATTTATTTGCTAAATGTGCATAATGTAATCAGCAATTTTATATGGAAACTGATTATTAAAATATACATTTTTTTATAAAAAATGCATATTATAATCGACAATTTTCGTATCGAGGTTGATCTTAGTCGTAGAGCTTTGCCGTTTAAGCTGGAAGGCTTGTCATTTAGAGAGTATTTGAATATGTCGCATAATGCAAATTTGTCGCCAATTTCGTTGGAGGACATTCTTCAAGGGAATGTTGTGTGGCCCAGAGAGATTGGTCGTCCGTTGCCATTGTTTGATGAATATTTACGACGTGGATATTATCCGTTCTACAATAGCAACCATTATCTGCAAAGGTTCGATAGTGTTGTTTTACAGACGTTAGAGGTCGACATTCCGCACCAGGCAAACCTCACGGTTTCCACTGCCCGTAAACTGAAGAAGCTGATGTCGGTGATTGCCCAAAGTACACCCTTCAAACCGAATTATGCTAATCTAGGACGCACGCTTGAGATGAACCGTAGTACAGTGTCTGACATAATGGTATAAATAGAGAGGGCAGGACTCTTGCGCCTGTTGAGAGAAGACGATGACATTATGGACCAATTCTCTAAAGTTGAGAAGGTTTATCTTTCCAACACTAATCTATGCTATGCGCTCTGTGAAAACAATCCGGACAAAGGTATGCTTAGAGAGACATTCTTTTTCTCACAGATGGCGGTAACCCATAAGGTGGCAGCCTCGCCAGTTTTGGACTTCATAGTAGATGGCTATACATTCGAGGTGGGAGGTCGTAACAAAAAGAGAAAGCAAATTGCAAGTGTTGATAACGCCTTCGTGGTGAAAGATGATACAGAATTTGTTTACCAAAACATCATTCCGCTGTGGATGTTTGGCTTGAACTATTGATTTTTCGACGTAATGGACAAAACTATGGTCGGACAAGCATGAATGCATGATTTGTCGATGGAGAACCTTCTGTGATTGGGTTCTGAAAAGATCGTTTTGTCAGAATATGTGGAGTTCTTCGAGGGCATGAAGGATGCCATCGGAGTCGGCGTCGGAAGTTATGTGGTCGGCATGTTGTTTGACGAGGGGTGAGGCATTGCCCATGGCGACGCCTATGCCTACATACTGTAGCATCTCGATGTCGTTGGCTCCATCGCCGAAAGCCATTGATTCTTCGCGGCTTATGCCGAAGTGGTTGAGGATGCTCTGTATGCCTACGGCCTTTGAGCTGTCGGCAGGGATGATGTCGGTGAAGGCTGGGTGCCATCGTGGCATTCGGCAGTTGGGAATGAAGGCGAGGGCCTTGGGGTCGTCGTCGGCTGGTTGCATGGCGATGAACTGATAGGCCACTTTGTCGCGGAAGTCGTCGATAATCCTTACGGGAGGCATCTGGAATCCGAGTTGGTCGCGCAGACGTATGACGTTGTCGTCGATGCGGTTGATGAACATGTCATCTTGTGTGAAACACATGGTGACAAGGTCATTTTGTTGGACGTATTCAAGCCAACGGCGACTGTCGTCGGGCGAGATTGGGTTGCTGTGGAGTATTGTGTCGCCAGCCATGCAAAGGCCACCATTTACGGTGATGAATCCATCGAAGTCGATGGGCATGGGCGGAATGAGGACACGAGGACGACCTGAGGAGATAAAGGTCAGGATGCCTTTCTGTCGAAGCCGACGGAAGGCTTCGACTGTTGAGGGGAGGACAGAGTGGGTGCGGTAGCTGAGGAGGGTTCCGTCGATGTCGAAAAAGATAGCGCGAATCAAGGCAGTTGTTAGTTATTTGGTTTATTATTAGAGGATTGTCGGGTTGCTATTCGCTGATGACTTTTATGGCTTTGTGGCCTTCGATGCGTACGATGTAGATGCCTGGTGCAGGGAGAAGGTGACGCGAAAGGGGAGATGTGAGGGTTCCAGCAAAGACAGATTGTCCGAGGGTGTTGAAGACTTCGAAGCGGCGACCTTGAGCGCCATCGATGGTGAGTTGGTTGCCTGTGGTGTAGACAATGATGGGCTGAGAGGCGTCGTTGATGCCTTGCGGATTGGTTGAATGGAAGAAGGCGCGGTAGGTGACGTTGCTGGTGATGGTAACGGTGAGGGGATTGTCAGGAATCTGGTCGGTATTGTAGTTCTTGCGCCAATAGTCGAAGAGGTAACCCTCGTTGGGTGTTGCCAAAAGGGTCACTTGGGTGCCGTAGGGGACATCGAGTTCGGACGATGAGGTGCCGTGATCGCCGGCATCGACCGATACTGTTCCAAAATCGCTCTGGTTGGTTGCCGTAGTGACTTTTACGGTGTAGCGGATAGGCTCGTAGATGGCTGTAAAGAGGCTGTCCTGCATGACTGTGATGGTGCGGCGATGGTCGGTGCTGGCAATGTCGTTGTCATCTTCAGGTCCGTTGTAAGGGCCGTCGTGCCAGCCGATAAAGTTGTGGCTGCCATTCATTACGGCGTTGATGGTGTGCTGAGTGCCTTGCTCAACAAGTCCGCTGCCCGTCACGCGGCAGGCGGTGTCGTTGCTCTGTACGGTGATGGTACATTGAGGTGGTACATACTGTTCGCAAGGATCCATGATTGTGCCAACGTTGGCGGAGCCATAGGCATGGGAGACGTTTTTCCATATTGAGTTGTCGCCCAGACGGATTTTGAATCCACATTCGTTGGGCGAAGCGCCACCATTCCAATTCACAATTATCGGTTCGCGGCAGAAACGGAGGGTTTTGTTCTCGTGCGAGCAGCCATCGCCCATAGAGACGGTTGCGAGGCATTGGCCAGCGGCATTCTCGAAAGAGAGGTAACCGCCATTCCATGTGTCGCCATATTGGTCTTGCATCTCGACGGTCACGGTGCAAGCCGAGTCGCCACAATCGGGAACAGCAGGGCGATGTGGTGTGTAGGTGAAGGAGATGGTGTTGCCGGCGGCCGTGATGTTAGAGATTTCGATGGTGGTGTCGGCAATGTTGCCTGTGAGCCACGGAGAGGGATTTGTTGTTGAAGAAAAAGCAGTACGTCCACATCCTTCACTAAAGAAAGCCTGCGAGATGTGGCCTGGCGTGGTGTCGTTGATGCCTCCCGGACGGAAGATGTAGACCTCGTCGAAGGATGATACGCCATCAAAATTGGCACCACCATTGAAACGGCTGTCGATGCGGTAGATAAGAAGACCGCGGCCGCCAAGACCTGTCTCGAAGAGTTCGGTGTTGTCGCGATACTCGAGCATATACCACTGAGAACCATCGGCGGACATGATACGGTAGCATTGGTTGTTGGTGTGGATGCTGTCGCCGACAGAGTTGAGAGTGTAGGTGCCAGCTTCGGTGATTTCGGGGATGGTGTCAATCCATTTGCCGTATTGCATCTTCATGTACATTCCCATGTGCTGAGGAGGGGTTGTGTTGCTGCACATGAGGTCCCAGCTGCCGACAGAACTGACGTTATCATAGTATTGGTAATGATAGAGGTCGGGAGCACCGAGAGTGTGGAACATCTCGTGGCAGAAAGTAGAGGTGCTGAAATAGTGGCTGCCGCTGCCTTCAAGCTGGAGATTGAAGGTGTAGACGCGCTTGCCATTGAGGTAGACGTAGCGGTCGTAGAGGCTCCATTTGTGAGGCCAGAGGAGTTCACTCCATCCGGTATAAGTTCCTTTTACTATGAAGCAAATGTTGTCGATGGTGCCGTCGTTGTCCATATCGAGTTGGAGGTCGGACGGTATGATGTTCAAAGAGTTGACATAGTTGACAGCAGCTTCGATAAGAGAGAACTCGCGGTTGCGGCGACAATCATCGGAGGTATAGCCATTGGGGTTGGTGGTCTCGTTGAAGGGCATATAGTAGCTGCGGGGATAGGTGGATTGGTAGCTGATTACGCTGTCGCCATTGGGGGTGGGATAAAAATAGGTGGGTATGCGGAGCTGGCTGTAGGATGCGCGCCAGAAATAGTTGTGCATGGAGATGGCATTGGCCGAAGAGTCGTTGAACATGTTCTCGATGGTGGAGAAAGGCGTCGATATCTCGTCATCGTCGGAGAAACGGATAAAGATGACAATATTATTAATGGTGCCACGATTGCGACTGGTGAGAGCTTTGCTGCCCGAAGGGGCTTGCAGACGACTTGCGGCAGGGACTTCCCATGCTTCGCGACGGGCAGCAACGGTTGCCGGCGAGGCAATGATGTTTGGGGAAAGACCCAGCGAGGCAGGGTTGACGCTGCCAGCGATATGGTTGGTGGCAACCACCTCCCAATCGGTGTGGTCGGCATTCCAAACGCGGTCGGCATAGACATACCATCCGTTGGTGCTGTTTTGGACGATGGTATAGCCATTGGCATCGTGAAGGCGTTGGTAGTATTCGTCGCCAGAAACGAAACAATGCAGCGTATCGCCGTTGGGTTGAATGCGAGCTATAGGCATATTGCGCACGGGAGCGGCATTGATGGAATTGATGATTGAGAATTGAAAACTGAAGATAAGAAGGGCGAGGATGATAACTCTTTTCATTGTTTTGTGGTTTTTCAATATATAGCTTTGTGTTTATTTCTTTTTGCAGGGATAATACGATAATAATATTAGGCTGTAGCCTTAGAATATACTGATTTTTTGAGCATTAGTGCCTGGGTGATGCCTCTGGCTGCAAGGTAAACCATGAAGGAGAGCCAAAGGATATTGTTCCAATCGAATTGGGGACTGAAAATTGGAAACTGATAGTGAAGTAGCAGATAGTAAAGAGCGAAGAAGGCGGCTGTGGAGATGAACATGGAGTTTCGCATTGTGCGAGACGCTGTTGCTCCGACAAATATGCCGTCGAAGAGAAAGGCAGCAAAGCCGCAAACGGGGAGGATAAGAGTCCAAAACAGATAGGGGCGAGCAGCATCGATGATGTCGGTTTTGTCGCTAAAGATGCGTAGGATATTTGTGCCGAAAAGGGAATATATGGCTGTGAAAGCCACAGTAAGAGCAAGTCCCCACACCAACAAGTGTCGCACCGAGGAAACAAGCGAGCGGCGGTCGCGAGCGCCTATGTAGCGACCAACAAGTGATTCGCCAGCATAAGCAAAACCGTCCATGATGTAGCTGAAAAGCATGAAGAATTGCATGAGGAGTGCATCGACGGCGAGGATTTCGTCGCTGATACGTCCCGATTGTGAGGTTATGAATGTGAAGACGGCAGCAAGGCAGACGGTGCGGAGGAATATGTCGCCATTGACGCGGAAGAAATGGCGCATGCACTCCCACTTCAAGGTCTCTTTTATAAATGGCAGGAGATTGGTTGATTTGCTGTTGGTATTGGTCGAGGTGGAATGAAGATTAATATGGCGGGTGAAAATCTTGCCATAGCGAGTGACCACAAAGAAGAGTCCGACGGCAAGACCGCTGTATTGTGCAATGACTGTACCCAAAGCCACACCACGGATGTCCCAATGGAAGACGACAACGAAGAGAAGGCTGCAAAGGATGTTGACGCAGTTGATGAAGATGGCTATCCACATGGGGAGCCGAGAGTTCTGCATTCCTATAAACCAACCCTTTACGGCATAGAGCCCCAAAGTGGCTGGAGCCGCCCATATCCTGATGTAGAAATAGGAGAAGGCGAGAGAGAAGACCGTAGGGCTGGCGTTGAAGATATACTTGGAGAGTAGAGCGATGGGATATTGCAAGATGATGAGTATGGCTGCTATGGCCAATGCGATTGCTAATGCGCGGATGAAGACGCGCACCGCCTCATCGAGGCGGCGCGCTCCATAGGCTTGTGCCGTAAATCCGCTGGTACCCATGCGGAGAAAACCAAAATTCCAGTAGATGAGATTGAATATCTGCGTTCCTATGGCGATGGCTCCAATATGCGACTCGCTGAGACGACCGACGATAGCGGTGTCGACCATACCCAAGAGGGGTACGGTAATGTTGGTGATGATATTGGGCAGCGCCAGCTGCAGAATCTTCTTATTCAAATCTAGATGGATAAATTGAAGGCTATCTATTTGGCTATCTTGATTTCGGTTTCGGCGACATTAAGAATCTGTCTGGTTGTGCGGTTGGATAGCAATGCAACGATGTGGCAGTTGGAGATGTTAAGGCTGTGATTAACATTATGATAATCAAATTGAGCCATACGCTTTTCGCCAACAGCTCCCGTGCAATCGACCTCGGCACCCCAAACATCGGTTATGACGTCGCGGAGAACATGGTTGTGGACATATTCGTTATCCTTGCTTCCGTCTGGGAGAGATTGTGCGGCAACGATGCCATCCTCGATGAAGAAGAGAGTGACATTCAGCTGGTCGGAAACCTTATTGAGGAACTCCAGATTGACAGTAATGGTTATATCATCCTGATTGTCAACGGCTGCGACTTCGATGGCTACATCGGCATCGGAATTGACAATGGGGTCGACGTGGCTGTTGATGCCACTGATGGGGTTGAAGAGATCCCATCCGCTGGAAGCAGTAGTGCGGTTGACAAGAGCTGTGGGGTATTGGCCAGCAGCAAAGACACCGAAATAGTGGCTCCAGTCATCGCCAGCATCGGTGCGGAGGTCGGGATTGCCAGAATAAGGTTTACCGAAGGCACCAGAGTCATGGATGGCGACGGCAAGGAGTTTGCCGTTGTATTGGGTGAGAGCGCTGTTGATAGCCTCGTCAGCCGTGGGGCAGTTTACGCAACGTACACCAGTATATTTCTCGATGATGGCGCGTTGGCTATGGTCGGTGACACCGTTGCCGTCGAACCATTCTCCGACAGCACCAGAATATATGATATAATTTTGCTCGTCAATCTTGTCGCAAGAGGCAAGGATGAGGGCAGCGCAAGACAGTAGTGTAAAGATTATTTTTTTCATTGGTTGAATGCTTGATTGCTAGTATGCTTGATTGTATGAATGGCTCAGAATGATGTTGTAAGGCTGAAGGTGAGACCGTTGCTGGCAGGAACATTGCGGCAAACACCACCTATGCAGATGATGCCTTCGCGCTGCTTGCCGTAGCCAACCTGGAGACGTGTAGCACCTTTGGTGTAGCCGACGGAGATGTTGTAGTAGTTGCCGATGCCATCATTGTAGGCATATTGGTCGCTGACGGAGACAAACCACGACGGGGCGAGGTTGTATTCGATGAGACCCATAATCCAGTCGCCGGCACGCTTGTCGTCGATGTTGGTTTCGTATTTGCTGTCGCTACCCATCCATTCGGCCTCGAAGCGGATGCTGTTTTTCTTGTTGAGCTTCCATGTGAGGTCGGCAACAACGACGTGGTTGTGATGCAGGTCGCCAAGATGTCCCTCGATGACGGGATTGAAGACAACATAGCCATAGGTGGCAACCAGTTTCAAGCTGCTGTTGAGCTTTTTAGCAACCTCGACACTCAAATCGCCATAGTAGGTGTCGCCAGTACCAAAGAAAGAGGAAGTGTAGCCTTCGGTGCCACGACCGCCAGCGTCGACGGTGTCAAGACCCTTGATGAGCGATGCGTTGATATGGATGTCGGTGCCATATTTGCCACCAAGGAGAGTTTCCTTCTTGAATTTGTACATGAAGTCGCCTGTCAATCCCATTTCGCCCATGCTCTGAGTTGCGTAGGGATACATGGAGAGGAACGAATAGGTGTGCTGTTTGGAGATGGCGGGTATATAGTTGATAAAGAGCATCTCGGTGTAAGACTCGGTGCGTGCAGAGCGGAATCCCATGTTGTCGACACGTTTTGCCTGGATGTTGGCGCTGAGACCTCGCTGCGAATAGCTGGCACTCATCCATAGGACATTGCCCTCGCGGAAGATGTAGTTGTTGAGGTCGTTTGGGTCTTGGCTCTTGTGGGCATATTCGGCCTTGAGGCCGAAACCACCGTGCGCAAGGTCCATACGGACAGCCGTTGTTGCTACATTAAGGGGGAGATTGACTTTGTAACCTGGGACATTGGCGGGGATCCAATCGTATGTGGCGTCTTCGTATTTGCTTACAAACGAACCACCGAGGGTAAGTCTTGTTTTGGATTCAGCCCATGGTTTCACGATATCGTTGAGGCTGAATTCGGCATCGAGGCCACGGACGACACCGTTTGACTCCATCCAGAAGTGGCGTTGACGGCCGATGACGCCTTTGAAGATGATGCCGCTCGTTGGGCTGTACATCACATTCAAGCCGCGAAGGGCATTGTCGATGCCAAGATAGCGGTCCTCATAGGCACGCAGAGCCATACCGTTGCCGAATTGCTCATAAAAATGACCTGCGGTGACGGCGAAGTTCTCTTTCTTGTAGCTTACAAAATAGTTGGCGATGCCCTGACCCTCATAGTCGGGACGGAAGCCAAGCATGGGGCCGAGATAGGCCTCGTAGCGGAGACCAGCGCTGAAATTGCCGTTGGTGTAAAGAATGTCGGCGCGGGCATTGCTGAGGAGTTTTTGAGGGACATCGTCGGAACCGATGACGGTGTCGCGGTGCGATATCTGGCCATCGAGCTGGATGTTGCCCGTGACGTGACCTCCCAAGATTCCCTGACCACTCACATAATTGACAATTGAAAATTGGAAAGTGAAAAATAATGACGCTAATAATAGCTTGAATAATTGTTTCATTTATTATTGACGGGTTGGAGGTTGATAACAATTACTTATTCTTCTTCGGCAAGGACTTTCTTTACAGCTTCGATGAGCTCTTCCTCGCTACCAGGTTGATAGCCTTTGTGCTGCCAAACGATTTCACCTTTGCCGTTGATAATGAAGGCATAGGGGACATCGGCTCCGACATTCATGGCACGAGCGAGATCTTTGTTGGGGTCGAGATAAACCTCATAAGGCCAGTCTTTTCCGTCGACCCAGGGTTTTACGCGTGCTGAGGAACGGGCATCGTCGATGGAAACGGCGACGAGTTTTACGCCAGTAGACTCTTGCCATTCTTCATATACTTCTTTTATGGCATCGAGTTCGCTGTTGCAAGGTTTGCACCATGTTGCCCAGAAGCTGATGATGATAGGTTTGCCTTCGTTCTGAATTACAGACGACTGAACGGTTTTGCCGTCGAGGGTCTTGAGGCTGATGCCAGTGGGAAGAGTAGCATTCTGAGCCATTGCGAATACGCCCAAGAAGGTGAGGGCGAGGGTGAAAAATATTTTTTTCATTGTTTGAAGTTTTTTATTGGTTTAATGGATTATAGGTTTATTCAATTTTTCTGTCAGTTCGATGAGTGCTTCGCGATACTTGTTATCGGGGAGTTTTTGCAGAGCATTATGGGCAAGCGTAAGATAGTGGTTGAGAGTTTTAGAAGCGTAAGTCAGGTGACCATTCTCATCTACCATCTTGATGATGGTTTGAATATTAGTATCACTTAGCGGTGTTTTCTTTAACAGGGTGAGTATTTTTTCTCTTGTTTCGTCGTTGGAATGACTAAGGGCGTAGATTAGCGGAAGTGTGCATTTGCCCTCACGGAGGTCGTTGCCTTGCGGTTTGCCGCTGACCGATGAGGGTTGGTAGTCGAGAATGTCGTCGCGAATCTGGAAAGCTAATCCTATATTGATGCCAAAAAGTCGAGCTTGTTCACGGAGTTGCTTGTCGCTAGTGGCAAAGGTGGCACCAACCTGGCAACATGCGGCCATGAATGATGCTGTTTTACGCTCAATAATAGCGAGATAGATGTCGCTGTCGGCCGAGTAGTTGCCGCTATGCTGCTGTTGGAGCAGCTCGCCTTCGCTCATTTGGATGACAGCATCATTAATAATTGATGTTATCTCTTTGTTGTCCACCTTGTTGAGAGTTTGCATCACTTTGGCGAGGTAAAAGTCGCCAACAAGCACGGCGACCTTGTTGCCCCAACGGCTGTTGACAGAAGGTTGTCCACGACGAGTGTCGGAATTATCTACCACATCGTCATGGATGAGAGTGCTTGAGTGGAGTGTCTCGATGGCGGCAGTTATAGCGAAGATTGGGTGGTCAGCCTCTACATCGAGAGGAAACCCGCAACAGCAGGCAGAAAGCATTGTCAGCAGAGGCCTAAGCTGCTTTCCTTGAGTGGAGTGCACATGGTTGTTCACCTCGCTGATGATTGCCAAAGGAGAGTCTGTCAACCTGTTATAGGCTGATTGGAAGTGTATGTTTAGAGGTGCGACAAGCTGTTCGTACATTGCTATTCGCCGATTAGAGATTGTTTTTTTCGCTTAACTCTTTCAGTTTGTTATAAAGCGTTTTGGAGACTTTGCAGAGAGGCAGACGCAGTTGGTTGGTGATGCGACCCTGGATTTCGAGCAGAGCTTTGACGCCGCTGGGATTGCCTTCCTCGAAGATGGCATTGATGAGTGGCAACAGTTTGTAGTGCAAGGGGAGAGCCTTCTTGAGGTCGCCTTTCATTGCATAGCGCACCATATCCGACATCTCGCGGGGATATGCGTTGGCTATGACAGATATCACACCTGAGGCACCGAGAGCAATCATGGGGAGCGTGAGTGCATCGTCACCAGAGATGACCTTGAAGTTGGCTGGTTTAGAGCGCAACAGCTCCATGATTTGCTGCATGTTGCCCGAAGCCTCCTTGATGCCTGCAATGTTAGGGCAATCGTTGGCGAGAAGGAGTGTTGTCTCGGCTGAGATATTGCATGAGGTGCGTCCCGGGACGTTGTAGAGCAGCACGGGAACGGGCGAAACATCGGCTATAGACTTGAAGTGGTCGTAGAGGCCTCGCTGCTGGGGTTTGTTGTAATAAGGTGCCACAGAGAGAAGTCCGCTGATGCCGTCAAAATTGGTTGTGCTGATGGTGTCGCAAACGGCACGGGTGTTGTTGCCTCCGAGACCAAGAACGATGGGAAGACGCCCATTGACTGACTCCACGATGAACTGCAATAGGGCGGTACGTTCACTTTCGGTCATTGTGGCGGCTTCGCTGGTGGTACCTAATGCTACGATATAGTCAGCACCACCTTCGACGATGAAATCGATAAGCTCTTCTAATTTGCTGAAATCGATTGTTTCTTGCTTGCGGAAAGGAGTGATGAGAGCAACTCCTGTTCCGGTGAATAATACTTTCTTTGCCAAAATATTAAGTTTTTTTGTTTGCTTATTGAATTATTTCTTTATCATTGTAAGGTATTTGACAATCTGTTCGATATAGTCATTGAAGTCGAGTTTGTCGTTTCCTTGTATGGTGAGGTCGTACATATCCATATTTCCTTCGTCAGGATTGTCGATGTTGGTGTAACCCACTCGCAAGTCAGTATTGCTGCTGGCGCTGATTATCTTGCCGAACAGGCAAGGCTGCTCTGTTGCGTCGATGAGAAGGTCGAAATGGCGGTCGGTGAAATTTTCTGCAAGACCGGCTTTAGGCAATCCGAAGAAGTTGAAGTCTTCCTTCTCGTGACAGATTGTCGTTTCGGTGTGGGTGAAGATATAGTCTATTTTGTAGTCTTTTGGATGGAAACCTATGATGTGTATTTGTTTGCCTTGTTTCTTTACAGAGGTGATGAAGCGGTTGATGAGATTCCATTGCTCCTCGTTGCCGACGACAAAGATGAGGCCTATCGTCTTGATGTCGTCCCAGTTGGCAATGCACTTTTCGCGGGAAGCATGCAAGAGGTCGCGTAGATGACGCTGTTGATATATGTTTTTTACGAAGTCAAGCATTTATTGGAATTGCAATTCTTGTTGTTTGTAAAGTGCGAATGAGCGACGGTGTAGTGGAGTTATGCCAAAATCAAGGATGGCTTGATAATGCTTTTGTGTTGGGTAACCTTTGTTGTCGTTCCAGCCATAGTGGGGATAGAGTTCGTGTTGTTGGGTCATATAGTCGTCTCGGTATGTCTTCGCCAAGATAGAGGCGGCAGCGATTGCTTGGTATTTGGCATCGCCTTTGACAATGCATTGGAAAGGGATGTCGGTCTCGTTGATGAAGCGGTTGCCGTCGATGAGCAAATAGTCGGGTTTGGTGGTTAGTTGCTTTACAGCGAGGTTCATGGCATGAAACGATGCACGAAGGATATTCATGCTGTCGATGTCGTTGTTGTCTACGGCTGCTACTGCCCAAGCTGATGCGTCATGTTCAATCTCTTCGCGCAGCTTGATACGTTGCTTGGCGCTAAGTTTCTTCGAATCATTGAGGAGCGGGTTGCAATAGTCGTGAGGCAGTATGACTGCAGCGGCATAGACGGGACCTGCAAGGCAGCCTCGTCCGGCTTCGTCACAGCCGGCCTCGATTAGGTCTTTATTTAGGTAGGTCAGTAGCAATAGTTATGATATTAAGATGTTTGATGCTAGTGGTGTGATTAGGATAATCCAGAAGAGTAATTCGTTTATCCACAACCGCTTGCGTTCGGTTGCAAGCAAGTTGTTGGAAATGAAAGCAAACGGGATGGCAGCAAACTGAGTGTTGATGGTGAAAATGTTGTCGTAGGGCAACATGAGCAATATCGCCACAAGAGGAAGTGTGAAGATTATCGTATTGATTCTCTGCTGGATAGTAGTGTCATTTATCGTTGAAAACTGTGAGAACAACGCCCATAATAAAAACATGATAAAGATGATGTTGGTAACAACACCTACAAGGTTTGAGGTGTCGAAGTTTAAGTGAACATCAACTATATCATGAATGAAAAGGATGTAATAGTATTCCAATTTGTCGGTTAGGAATGAATATATCAACATCAAGAAGATGGGAGCTGTTATACCTAATATAGCCACAATGATGTCGCGCCAATGGTATGATTTATAGGTGACAAAAACCAGGAAGAAAGGCACGATATAAGCTGCAACAGGGAGATAGCAGAGTGTCGCTATGCCAAGCAAGAAGGCTGCGTTGAAGTTCTTGTCCACCTCAAGGTTGGTGTTGCCCGAAGTAAGCAGTTGTGTCAAGGCAGCAAGCAGGGGCAAGCATGCAAGTATCATTGGTGAGAGGGTTGCCGATTCATTGCTCCATGAAATGGCAAGGATAAACAGAAGTGTGGGCATCAGCCAGTTGATTTTGGTCAACTTGTTGTTGGACAAGATGATATTCAGCCAAATGCCTTCGACCAAAATCAGCAGCAAGGCGATGGCGCTTGCGAGTCGTGGAAGATGAATCAGAAATGATTGCAGTAGTGTGTAGATGGGGGAGAAGTAGTGTATGGGGCGCATTTCCACAGGCACAACGAAAGCCTTCATCCATAGGATGACTGTGATGAGCAGTATGACAACAAGCTGCAGTAGTGTGTTATGTCTGAAGGCTTTTAGCATTCTCTCTTTACTTCTTGATTATTTTGGCTGTGCGGATACCTGCAATGTCTTGTACGCGAACAAAATATATGCCTTGTGGAAGTGAGGAAATGTCAACTGTGCTCTCGAGGTTGACGGTAACCTGCATCATGCAACGTCCATCGATGGAATAGATTGATGCCTGTTGAGGTTTGTTGCTACCCGTAACGATGGTGATATGGTCGTTTGCAGGAGAAGGATAAACCACAAGGTTAGGACGGATGACTGCAGCTTCCTCAACGGAAAGGAGGTCGTAAGCGGCAGCGACAGCGCGCATGGCATCAGCCTTACCGTGACCCCATATCGGGCTTATGCTGTCCAGTTGGTGCAAGGGACCTGTTTTGCTGTCGTTGCGTGCTGTGCGGAAAAGAATCTCGCGCACTTGGTTGACTGAAAGATTTGGATTTGCCTGAAGCATTAGCGCCACAATACCTGATACGTTTGGTGACGACATCGAAGTGCCGCTCATGGCTGACCATTCATAGGTGCGTCCTGCATTGCGTACTGTGTATATTGCATCGCGTCCATCGGGGTCGCGCCAGTATGAAACTGAGGAGATAACACCTTGTCCTGGAGCAGAGATTTCGGGTTTGTTGCGGCCGTCAAGTGTCGGCCCGAGACTGGAGAAATAGGCAATTGAGCCAACAATGTAGGTTGAATCGTCCTGATAGTAATCTGCAGCATGAGCAGCTACCGAGATTGTCTTTTCGGCACAAGCTGGTTCTCCTATACCGTACGAGTTGTCGCCTGCCATACACAGCAAGGGTGCGTAGGGACTGAAGTCACAACCGGTGTTTCCTGCATGGTTCTCTACGTTGCCAACGTTCCAAATGTTGACGGTGACACCCGAATCAGCTGTGCAACACATGATTAGTCGGTAGCTCCTGTTTTGTTCAACGTTTAGGAGCACATGTGAACGGCCGTCGAACGGATTAGACTCTTCTACCATAATGTCATATCCAATGGTGTCGTTTCCGGCGACAATGAAAGTGTCGAGATACTCGATTTCGTTTTCTGTGCTATAGAATGGCGAGTAATAACATTGGTTGGTGCTTGTGTTGACAAGTATAAAACCTGCCTTGAACATGTTGCCGCAAGGATTGGCATCGTATGTCTCTCCCCAATAGATGAGCGCTTGTCCCACACCACCAGAGAGATAGGAGGCAAGAGAGCGAAGTGTGTCGTTGGTTCCAAAAGTTCTCAGCAGATGATATTTGGCATCGCCGTTATTGCCGGCGCTTGTGACGAAGACGATGCCCGAATCGGAGTATGCATTGATTGCCTGGCTGAGGAGTGAGGTGCCATCAAGGGTGCTGAATGTGTACATTCCCCAGCTGCTGTTGATGACGATGCGCTTGTTGGCCTGTTGTGCCATCTTCTTCATCCATGCAACTTGGTCAAGCCACGAGGCCTCGTCTAAATACCATGAACCGAGCAGATAATGTGCTCCTGGTGCTTGTCCGATGGCTTCGCCCCGGGTGGTTCCCAATCCGCCACAAATGCCGGCAACGTGTGTGCCGTGTGTACCATATTTATATAATCCCGAGGTGTCGCCTTTGGCATCCATAATATCGGTAGGAGTCAGATATACAGTTCCGTAATCGAAACCATCAGGTGCAGGACCCGAGAGCTTGAAGTGGTCCCATGCTCCCTCAATACGAGGGTTGTTCTTGCGGTTGAGGTTGGGGTGGGTGTAGTCGAATCCCCAGTCGGTGATGCCTATAAGGACTCCCTCGCCATCAAAAGGCATAGGGAGACCAAGCCCCTCATGTACGCTGTCGGTGCGTGTATCGACACGGGCGCGATCCATCATCGGCGCAACCTTATGGGCGATGCTAAATGATTCTATTCCTGAATAATCGCTGAGGATATGAAGCTTGGCAAGTGGCACACGCATGGCGACAATTGAAGCGACCCGCGATGTCACCTTAATGCCTTCACGTTCAAGTGCAGCTGCATCAAAGCTGGCATTAACTTTGGCTGTGGCTCCGATGCAGGGTGTCCCGTCCTTCTGGATGCGGATAGGATAGCGGTCGAGAAATTTCTTTGTCATTCTGTCGACGCTTTTCGATTGGCTATAGGCCTTCATCAAAGCACGAGTTTCGATTGTGCCTTTGTTTTGTGCAACAGCAAATAAAGTGCTGAAAGCAAAGAGGAAAAATAGTATTTTCTTCATATATTCTGATTTTGTTTTAAACTGCAAATATACATTTTTTATTTGAATAGAGAACTTTTTCAAAGAATATAATTCTATTATATGTTTTTGCCTTAATAATGAGACAGATAATTATAAAGGGCTTGTCGTATTATGACAAGCCCTTTATGGCTAGAGAATCGGCAGTTGCCTTACACGGCAACCTCTTCCTCGATGCTTTGGTTGATGACTTCGGTCAATTGGCGCGAGGCTTCGCCTTTCTCGATTTTGAAAACGATTTTCTCGTTGTCGATATCGCCATCGTCACCTTTCTCGGTAGTGATGTTGATAGTGTCTCCCGCCAAGATGTCGGCTTTGATGATTTCCTCTGCAAGGTCATCCTCTATGTATCGCTGGATGGAGCGTTTCAGCGGTCGTGCACCATATTGGGCATCCCATCCTTTTCTGACAAGGAAGTCTTTGGCTTTCTCGTCGATAGTGATGCCGAATCCCATGCTGCGAACTCGTTTGAAGAGGCCTCGCAGCTCAATGTCGATAATGCGGTGGATGTCCTCTCGCTTAAGGCTGTTGAAGTATATTATGTCGTCAATCCTGTTTAGAAATTCAGGTGCAAACGACTTCTTCAGCGCCTTTTCTATCACATCGCGTTCCATTTCGGCTTGTTCGGCTTGGCGTGCTGCCGTGTTGAATCCCACTCCCGTTCCGAAATCCTTCAGCTGGCGGCTGCCGATGTTCGATGTCATGATGATTATGGTGTTCTTGAAGTCAACTTTGCGACCCAATCCGTCGGTCAGCTGTCCGTCATCAAGAACCTGCAGCAAAACATTGAACACATCGGGGTGAGCTTTCTCTATCTCGTCCAGAAGTATGATGGAGTAGGGTTTGCGGCGTACCTTCTCGGTCAACTGGCCACCTTCCTCATATCCAACATATCCTGGAGGCGCTCCAATCAGGCGCGAAACGGCGAATTTCTCCATATATTCGCTCATGTCGATGCGTATCATCGAGGCTTCGCTGTCAAAAAGGTATTTAGCCAATACTTTTGTCAAGTATGTCTTGCCGACGCCTGTGGGACCAAGGAATATGAATGTGCCAATGGGTTTGTTGGGGTCCTTGAGACCTGCACGGTTGCGTCTTATTGCCTTGCATATCTTGCGGATAGCTTCGTCTTGACCGATGACTGAACCTTGCAGCTCGTCTTCCATCTTCAACAGTCGCGAACCTTCGTTTTGGGCAATGCGCTGAACAGGAACACCAGTCATCATCGCCACCACTTCGGCAACGTCGTTTTCCGTAACCAGCACTCTATCTGCTTTTTGTTCAGCATCATATCTTCTCTGCATCTCTTCCAATTCGGATGTGAGTTCGCGTTCCTGGTCGCGGAGTGCTGCTGCCTCGTTGTAGCTTTTCTGTGCAAGCACCTCTTTTTTCTGTCTGTTCACCTCGGCGATTTTCTGCTCCATGTCGATAATCTCTTGAGGCACACGTACATTTGCAATCCTCACTCTTGCTCCTGCCTCGTCGAGGGCATCGATGGCTTTGTCTGGCAACAGGCGGTCGCTTACATATCGCTCAGTAAGGTCTATGCAAGCCTTCAACGCCTCGTCGCTATATTTCACCATGTGGTGATCTTCGTATTTGTCGCGGATATTTGTCAGTATCTCAAGGGTTTCCTCCTTGCTCGAAGCCTCCACGAGCACCTTTTGGAAGCGGCGCTCGAGAGCTCCGTCTTTTTCTATGTATTGTCTGTATTCGTCAAGTGTGGTGGCGCCGATGCATTGGATCTCGCCCCTCGCAAGTGCCGGCTTGAACATATTCGATGCATCTAAGGAACCCGATGCACTTCCGGCACCTACGATGGTGTGAATCTCATCAATAAAGAGGATGATGTTGTGATTGTTTTCAAGCTCGTTGAGGACAGCTTTCATCCTCTCTTCAAACTGGCCGCGATATTTGGTTCCAGCCACAAGCGATGCTAGGTCGAGTGAAATAACACGCTTGTTGTAAAGCGTCCTTGGCACACGACCGGCAACGATACGTTGAGCCAAGCCTTCGGCAATGGCCGACTTGCCCACACCAGGTTCTCCTATTAGCACGGGATTGTTCTTCTTGCGGCGGCTCAAAATTTGGGCAATGCGCTCCAATTCTTTCGTGCGTCCTACTATCGGATCCAAACGGCCCTCTTCGGCTGCCTTCGTAAGGTCGCGGCCAAAATTCTCCAATGCCGGCGTCTTGCTCTGCTTGTTGTCGTTGCTGCTATCTCGCTCCGGATTTGCGTATGGATAGTCGTCGTCATCTTCGTCATCTGTCAGATTCAGCTGTGGGTCGTAGTTGCTCGAAGGCTTGTCGGCAGCACCTTCGTTTCCACGTTCCTTTTTGAGGAAGTCGAAATATTTGTTGTAGGTAACGCCTTCTCGTTCAAGCAGTCGTGCAGCCACATTCTCTCCTTCCATAAGGATTGCGAGGACAATGTGGTCGGTCCTGATTTCGGGTTCTTTCAGCTTAGTGGATTCCAAAAAGGCGAGGCGCAGAACCTTCTCTGTCTGTTTCAGCATCGGTATCTGGCTGTCTTCCTGATATGTTATATCCGATTGCTGCCGTCCTATGGCCGACTCTATGCGTGTCTTTATCGCATTAAGGTCCAGCCCGATGCCTGCAAGGCGGATGTATGCCGAGCATGAAGGCTCGCGAAGTATTCCTAAAAATAAATGTTCCACACCAATATGGCCGTTTTTGAGCCTTATGGCTTCGTCACGGCTGTATGAAACTATTTTTTTGCTGTTTTTGCTTAGCTTTGCGTCCATTTTTCATTATTTCGTTGTGTCAGATTTCGCTTGCTTGGCCGAAAGAGGCTTCTTTTAGCGCTCTTTGTTTCAATTAAGCAGAATGCCGACGCAATTAGTGGGCGATAATTACTTGATTATCAAAAATGTCTTTTTGCTCTGTATTCTATATTTTCGGGTACAAAAATACCACATTACTCGCATCTGCAATATTCATGCCAAAACTTATTATCAACAATATTGTGTGAATATTCATGACAAAATGTCATGATTCTATTCGCTTCCTTCATCCCATTATATCGTTCTTGTTTTAACAGTTGTTAACGGTCAATTGTGAAAAATGGGCTTTTTTTTGACTTTTCCAACTCTAACTTAAATCTAACTTAACTCTAACTTAAGTCTAACCTGACTCTAATCTGTTAAAAAATTGTTAATTTTCAACCAAGATATTTCCAAAAAACGAGTGACAAATTTTTTGGGGATGTCATTTTTTTTGAATTCACCAATTCACCAACTCACCATTTTACCAATTAACCTGTTTTACCTCTCATACGCGAACATTATTTAATTTAGGCCTTCAATTATGCCTTCCCAAAATTCAACAAAAAAAACTCAAAATACAATTAATTCGCGTTTTTTTTGTATTTTTGTATTTTGGTATTATGCGTTACGTGTAATACAATATATTGAATCGTAATATTTTAACAATAATTAAGGCATTACGATAATTGCGTTTAATCATTTAAACAGCAATCCGTTTGCCTTAAACGGTACTAAAAATGATGAAAAAAATATTAGTAATCCTGGCTTTACTCGCCGCCGTTCAGTTGCCTCTCAAGGCTCAGTTTGTCCGTTATGGTGCCCAGTTGAGTGGTGGCGCTTCTTTCGTTACCGATGACCTCCTCACCAGTTCGCCTATCATGGCTTTCGGCATTGGTGGCTATGTCGACTACATGTTCACCGAGTGGAAAAATCCTTGGTCGGAAAATGTTTACATCCGTACAGGCTTGAATTTCAACCGTCGTGGTACCAACTTCTCGCAAGATTTAACTCACATGACATCAATGCGTCGCGGTAATTTCCACAACTGGTATGCGCAAATTCCCGTCATCTTCGGATTCCGCTACGAACTTCCTCAACTCCCCGCTGGCAATTATATTAATGTATTCATAGGACCCTCTTTCAACGTGGGTCTATTCGGTCGCCGCTGGGATCGCCAAGTGACCATGGGAATGCCGCAAGTATCGTTCAACTATGACACTTACATTACCGGCACCAAAGCCGACCGCGCCTCCTTTAAGCACATCCGTCGTCTTGATGCAAGCGTCATCTTCGGAGTCGGCTACCAATGGCACAATATTACCGTCGACATCTATCTTGATCACGGCTTTGTCCCTCTCATGAAACGTGCCGACGTTCTTGCTCCCCTCGACCTTGTCCAGGGCAAAACCGAAGAAAACATGACCGAAGCCGAGAAGGCTGACCGCAACGCATATACCGGTACCAATCAAGCCTTTATGATTAGCGTTGGCTATCAAATCCCTATCAACAGATAATCTAGGGTTAAAGCGAGCGTTGTATTTAATGATCATAGTATTCTTAAAATGAAAAAGTTTTTCCTTACCCTCATTGGAATCACAACAATCCTCTTTGCATCATCATGTGGAGGCAACTCTCAGCTCCGCAAACTGGTATCTGAAATCAATAATAGATGCCCTATCTCGATTGATGTTCTTGGAGAAGTAACCAATGCTAAGCTCGATGGCAACAATGTCATCGTCACCGTGAGTATGGCCGAAGATTTGTTAAGCATTGAGACCATTCAAAACAATACTGAAATGATGAAGCCCAACGTTATACAAGCGTTGGGTAATGATCCAAGTGATCAGATGAAGGCTTTGGTAGATATTTTGAGCAAAAATAATGGTTCATTAACTTATGAATATATTGGCAAATCATCAGGTAAGAAAGCTACTATAACTATAACAGGAGATGAATTGAAGGATATTTCCAAAGTGGGTAATGACCCTGATGCCGCTTTGGATGCACAGCTTGCTATAACTAATATCCATTTTCCAATGCAGCTGGACGATGTGACAACAATCGTTAATGTCACTCGTGAGAATGGCAATGTCGTGTATTTGTACGATATTGACGAAGCAAATTTCGATTTGAATCAAATTGAAGAAGAACAAGATGACGTTCTCGATTATCTCTTTGAATCACTCCGTATGCAACGCGACAACGTCAGCTCCAAGATGTTCATTCAAGCTTGCTATAATGCCAAAGCTGATATCATCTATCGCTATAGAGGCAACGTAACTGGTAAGGCAATCGATTTCAAGATTTCTATAGAAGACGTCTTCGAGGACTAATTCTTTTTCTTGACAAACCGCAAATCGAGTGCATTCATCGCATTCGAACGAAGTCCCGTAACCGATTTGTGCGTGAAATGAAGTATCTGGTCATAATATAGTACTATGACAGGAGCTTCTGTCATTACTATTGAATCCATCTCGCGATAAAGAGCAACACGCCTCTCTTCATCGGTTTCCACTAATGCACGCTCATAAAGGCGGTCGAACTTTGGCGACGAAAAACGTGTGTAATTGGGACCTCCAGGTGCATGATTCTTGCTGTAAAACAGAGCTAGATAGTTTTCTGCATCCGGATAATCGGCTATCCATGATGCTCTAAACCAATCAGATTTGCCTTGAGCTATATGTTCGCGTAAGGCCGCAGGAGGATTTACATCTATCTTGACTTCAAAGCCGATTAGCGTAAGCTGCTGCTGAATATACTTGCATAAATCCACATAGTTGCTGGTGGTCGACAAAGTGAGTGTAGGCAACCCTTTGCCGTTTGGAAATCCCGCTTTTGCCAATAGTTCTTTTGAAAGCTCGGGATTGTATTCGTAGCCATATTTGGAGGCGTTGTCATATCCTGGCAATCCACAAGGAATCATGCCTTTACATCCGGGCACACCAATATTGTTGCGCATATACTGCATCATCTTCCTACGGTCGAATCCGTAGTTTATGGCTTGCCTGATAGCTTTCTTTTGTTGTGCAGTTATCTTCTTGGATTGTTGATTCGTAGCATCTTTCATGAAACTCTCCATATTAAACCCAAGATATTCGGTGTTGAGGAATGGTGTGGAAACCATATCTATTCGCTCGTGGTATTTCTCTTTCAGTTCTCCCTTTGGTGTCAATATCTCATCTTTGTACGAGGCATCAAGGGAATTCATGAAGTCAAGGTTGCCCTTTATAAATTCAAGAAAGGCCGTCTGCTTGTCGATGATGAAAGTTATGGCTACTGCATCGAGATAGGGTAGGGGATTACCTTCTTCGTCACGCTCAAAGTAGTTGTCGTTGCGACGCAAAACAAGCTTTACATCTTCTTTCCAATATTTCATATAGAAAGGACCTGTTCCACATGGATGGTCACGGAAGTCGCTTCCATATTCTTCCACAACCTCCTTTGGCACAACTGAACAATAGGGCATTGCGAGAATTGAAAGCATTGGTGCAAAAGGTTCTCTCAGTCGCACCACAAATGTTGTGTCGTCGATGGCAACGAAAGGCTCTTTTTTTGAAATATGGGAGAAAATCCAAAGTCCTGGAGATGCCACTTTCTCATCGAGTATTCGATTAAACGAGTATACAAAGTCAGATGCCACAACCTTTCTTGTAGAGGTCAAAGAGTCTTGAGTATTGCGATTTCTATTTTTACTAAATAACTCATTTTCGTGAAAAAATACATCGTCTCTTAAAGTAAAAGTATAAGTTAAGCCATCATTGCTTATTGACCATGATTTTGCTATGCATGGTTCTATTTGTAGGTTACTGTCAAGTCTCACTAAGCCATTGTATAACTGACTGACCGCCCAAATGATTGCCTGATTTTTTGCGTATGCAGGATCGAGTGTTGTTATTCCCGACGACTCGTTATAACGGAATATTGCTTTGCCGTCACCTTCTGTTGGTCGTGTGCATGAGGCGAGTAAAGTTGTTATTGTCAGTATTAGAATTGTTTTTTTCATGTTTTTGTTTAAAATGAAAATGGTATAAAGTATTCTTACAAATTGTCAATGGGAAAGGATATTCTAATATGATGTTTAATGCGGCAATTTGTTTGCAATCAAACTACCGTTGCCTGCATATATTAATCGGTTGAGGATTGATTGTTGTATTTGGGTTGGAGTTGAATTGACAATATCTATACCTTTGAATATTCGATTGTTAAGAGGAACGATAGATGCCATGAATCGGTTACCCACCTTGATACTCATATCTGGCAATCCCAAAGCTCGGTAGCCATTTGTTGTTGCCACTTCCAATACCTCATCAGATGGCAGTATTGATGGATCATTACGAGTCCCCTTTTGCAGAAGTGACATCACTTTCATGGCTTCTATCATATCGAGGTTGTCGCTCGAGGCACAGCCATCGGTGCCCAAAGTGACATTGACACCCGCATCGCGTAATTCGCAGTATAGGAATCTGAAGCCAGAACCTAATTTAAGGTTTGAATTAGGGCAATGCACAACGGTCGCTCCGTGATTTCCTAGAATTTGTATTTCGTCAGAATCCAACCACAATGAATGTGCACCTACAAATCTATTGCCTACTTTGTCAAGTATTCCTAGTTTCTCAATATACCTTACGGGGGACATGGAGTGCTCCTTTAGGCAATCTTCTCTTTCTTTCTCTGTTTCAGAAATATGAATATGAAAAATGGTTCCATGCTCTTTTGCGAAATCGGCAAGATATTGAAGATGAGTTCCTGATACTGTATAGATTGCATGAGGCGCGATTGAAGTTGTGATGCCAGGAATGTCAATTCGCTCGATGGTTTTGAGGTAGTCTTTAATTAGTTGCGGATTGTCAAAGTCGCGGTCAGTAACAGAAAGTGCGACATTTGCAAACATTCCTGTCTCTGCTGCTGCCCGAATAGTACTCTTGATACTGAAATACATATCATTGAATGCTATCGTGCCACTTTCTCTCATCTCTTGACAAGCGTCGAGAGCTCCTTTGTAGATATCGTCGTCGGTCAACTGAGCTTCGATTGGAAAGATTGCTTCATTAAGCCAGCGGAAAAGTGGAAGTCCGCTTCCAACGCTGCGAAGGATGGTCATCGCCGAATGTGTGTGCATATTGACTAATCCTGGTAATGCAAAACTTAGATTGTCAATACTTTTGCCATCGAAAGATGTTTCTTCTATGGCAGTAATGATATTGTTTTCATCGACGCTTATTCGGCAGAGGATTCCATCTTTTATTATGTTCTCTATTGTCATGCTTAAAAAAACGAGAAATTTTTTCATTTATTGTATAATAATTAATAAGATGATTCGTTATAAAAAGCAAAAAATACATAAATATAAGTAAAGCAACACATGATGAAGCGCATTTTTTTGCTCTGCCTTTTCCTCTCAGCATCTGCTGTGGGGCTTTTGGCGCAAAACGAAAGCCCATCGTCGCCAAAACGTATCTTCAACGAGGCGAACGACCTTTTCAAAAAAGAAAAATATGCTGTGGCTCAGCATCTCTTCGATCAGTTTATTCGTACTTCAGATGCAACTGACGACGATGTGGCTGTGGCAACATACTATGCAGCAGTTTGCTCGGAACAACTGCGTAATGATGATGCTTTGTACCGCATCAGCGAGTTTATGAGGCGCTATCCTGAACATGCCAAAATCAATATGGCTCAGTTTGTTATGGGTAATATCTATTTTGATAGAGGCGAATATCAGGATGCATTACGCGAATATCTTAAAGTAGAACCTTCTGAAGTTGAGTTCAACCACAGAAGCGAATATGACTACAAGACGGGATTCTGCTATTTCCAAAATGGAGACAAAGAGAGTGCCAAAAAGTATTTCAAACGAGTTAGTGATGGAAAGTCCTACTATCGCAATGCTGCTACCTACTATTATGCAGATATTCTTTTTTCCGCAAAACAATATGAGTCGGCTGATAAGGAATTCCGCAAAATAGAGAAAGACAAATCGTTTAAAAAACTCGTGCCCGTTTATCGTTTCTATATAAAATATCATCTTGGATACGAGGATGAGGTTCTGAGAATGGCGCCAGACCTTCTTGCAGACAAAAATTTGGTGTTGCGAGATGAAGTAGAGCGTATTGTTGGTGACGTGTATTTCAATCGTGGAGAATATCGCAAGGCTCTCCAGTATTACCACCAAGCCGATGCTGATGCATCCACTAAGGCTTCTGGAAAACAGTCGACTTCATACCCAATGGGTTATTGCTACTACATGCTGGGACAATACGACTCAGCAGCTCATTATCTCTCGACTTTTGTGGGCAAAGACGACTCCACTGCCCAAAATGCAATATTTACGCTGGGTGACACTTATATTAAGATGGGACTCAAAAATGAGGCTCGCACAGCTTTCAAGAGTGCTTCTGACATGCGTCATAATCTTGATATACAAGAAGAAGCTGCTTTCAACTATGCCAAACTCAGCTGCGAGTTGAATCCTAATGCTTATAATGAATCTATAAGATCGTTCGAAAATTATCTCAAACGCTATCCTAAAACGAAACGTAAAGCCGAAATTCAACAAATTCTCACCTCTTTGTATTGCACCACAAAGAATTATAAGGATGCCCTCGCCCTTATTGAAAAGAATAAAAAGGAACTGTTGAAAGATGCCACTATGCGCCAGGCCTATCAGCGTATCCTTGTCAATCGTGGCATCGACCTCATCAATGAACGAAACCTACAACAAGCCTCTATTTGTTTCGACAGTGCCGTTGCCATAAACGCCAAGCCTGCCATCACCACTGATGCACTGTACCTATCCGCTGAGGCGCAGTATCGTTTGGCAAACTATGGCCGTTCACAAAAACTCCTCGACCGTTTCTTCACATCTTCAAGTCGCAAAAGTTCTGCCTACTATCCTCAGGCTCTTTATACAGCTGGTTATGTTTATATGCGTCGAAAACTCTATGATCGCGCCGAAGAAAAATATGCAGAATTTCTGAAACTCGCCAATGACTCCACTAATCGCCGTCAACTTCTTGACACCTATAATCGTATGGGCGATTGCCTTTATGTACGCAAAAATTTTGAAGGGGCCATCGGTTATTACGACCGTGTCATCAACGCAAAAGGGCAGGATGCCGACTATGCAACTTATCAGAAAGCTCTATGCTATGGTGCTCAAGGCAAGAATGTCGAAAAGCTTAATAGTTTGAACTACATCTTTGAGAAATTCAATAATTCACCTCTTTCGCCTAAGGCCATGTTCGAAATTGCTAACACTTACCTTATCTGCGACAACAACGAGATGGCTTTACTCTACTATAACAACTTCATTAAGAAATACTCTCAGAGCAGCTTTGTCCCTCAGGCTTTACTCAATGTTGGACTTATTTACTATAATACTGACCGCAATGACAAAGCTTTGGAAACCTTTGACCAATTACTGTCACGTTATTCAGGTAGTGATGAGGCTCGCGATGCTCTTATGGCTGTCAAGAACATCTACATTGAGCAAGATCGTGCTGAAGAGTATTTTGCCTATGTGAGCCGTACAACCAAAAGCTCTGTTTCTGCTGTCGAACAAGACTCTACGTTATTCCTTGCAGCTGAATCACGTTATTTTGCAGGTAACTACGACAATGCTATAGCTGGTCTTTCAAATTATATTCAGAAATTTCCTCATGGTCTTTTCATTCTTAAGGCCCACTATTACCTTGCTGATGCATTGACTCGAACCAACCATCCTGACAAAGCTCTCAGTCACTATGAGTGGGTCGCCGAAAGAGGTAACAATGCATATACAGAAACTTGTCTGTATCAAGCTGCAACAACTCATTTTGCACAGAAAAACTATCGCAAGGCTCTTGATTATTATGTTCCGCTTGTAGTAGTTTCAACTAGTGATGTTTCTAGACTTCAAGCTCGTATGGGCATTCTTCGCTGCTGGTATGCTCTTAAAGATACTACCAATGTTGCAATCTCTGCTCATGAACTCTCTGTCGACCCCAAAGCCAATCAAGAACAAAAGGATGAAGCTGCCATTATGCTCTCGCGCAGTTACTATTATGCAGGCAACCAAAGCAAAGCTTATGAAGCCTACACCTCGTTGTTGAATTCTGCTAATGGTGAATACATGGGTGAAGCTGCCTATCGTTGCGCTCACATTCTTGTTTTGCAAAACAATCTGGATCAAGCTGAAACAATCATCGAAAATGTGGTTAACAACCCGGGAAGCGACTATTGGCTTGCTAAGACTTTTATCCTTTGGGCTGACATTTTCCACCAGCGTGGCAATGACACTCAGGCTCGTCAGACACTTCAAAGTATCATAGACAATTATGAAGTACAGAATGACGCAGATGAGGAGGTCGTATCTGAAGCTCGTCAACATCTGCAGTCACTCGATCATTCGAATACTGATAATGGTGAACAGAAGACCGATAACGATGGTCCTACAATTGAACTTGAGCCTGATGGTGAATAATGGTTTAATTATTAATGTATTGTTTAAAGATAATTGAGATGAAAAAAACAAGATATATAATTGTAACTGTAATTCTTATATTTTCTAGTTACCTTTTTTCAGATTCATTTGCCCAAACTGATTCTACCAAATCTTCCTATAATGAATCAGTTATCGTGGTGGGTGACTATAATCCCGTACTTGACGGTGTTACTGAAAAAGTCAATGTTGCTCCTACTGTTAGCGACAACAATGCCGAAAACACTATGCCTACTTTCAGTTACAGCATTACACCACGACGCATCAGTTCTCTGTCAGCAACTTCAGGCATAAAAGCTGCTAAGGTTATCGGCTCTCCAACCCGTCTATACAACAATTATCTTCGTTTCGGTATAGGTCACGATTTTGCATCGTTTGTTGATTTTACTCCTATGATGGATCTCTATTTCACCTCTACTCGACACGAAAACTATTCTTATGGAGCTCGTTTATTTCATCAAACTGATATTACCACGTTTGGCAAATATGATGAGGATGCTCCATCTCCAGATTTTTATAGTCGTAATAGGCAAAGCAATACACGTTTTGACATCTTCGGCAAGTATATTCTTGCTAAAAAGCATCTTTTTTCTGCCGACTTGACTTTCGACCGCGAATATGGTCGTTATTATGGTTTCTCGGATTCTATGCTTTACAACCACATGCTCTTAAAACGTGAAGATATAAGCTATTCTGACTATGCTTTTGCTTATAACAATCTAGCTCTTAATTTGGGAGCCAAAAGCTTACATACAGATATTAACAAGCTCGGCTATGAAGCAAATATTTCTATTGCTGATTTCTGGAGTAGATACCATTCCAATCAATTATCTATGAATCTTGATGCAAACATTCACTATGGTTTCCCCATGTTTCGTCAATACAAAGCTGTTGCCTATCTTCGTGCTAATTGGCATGGTTTTAAACAACATTTCAATTCTCCTGCTACTGTCAGCGGCTTGCCATTTGGCTATCTTGCTACTGCTTCTTTGCCTGATACTGTAAACGAAGGACGCAATCTCTTCACTATAGGTCCTTATGTTGACTTCCTCTTCAATGACTTGAAATTTCATGTGGGGTTCAATCTTGGTGTCAATGGCTATGATTCAACAAGTACTCCCCTTAACCTCTTTCCTGATTTGTCTGTTGCCAAGTCGTTTGCTAACAACTCTATGAGCCTCGTCGTTGGCCTTCGTGGCGATTATAGGGCAAACGATTGGAACAATATTCGTCTAAGAAATCCTTTTGTCGAGCCTGCACCACTATCTAAGGCAACTATAGACAATGACCTCTTTGCTCACTTTCGAATCAATTTCTCGAAAAAGCTAATCCTTAATATCCGTGCTGACAACCACTTTTATAAGAACGACATTTTTTTCGAATTGGATAAGAACTATTCCCTTAACAATGTCTTCAAGACTTATTATGTTGATTTGAATCAGCTTGACCTTGGAGCCGATTTCACCTTTGTGAACGATGAGATGCTTTCCATGACTTTAGGCTTTAACTATCATGCTGATTATAATGTACCTAATAATATTCCTCTTCTTTACGACAATGCTTTCGATGCATTTTTCGACGCACGCATCGACTACTTGGATAAATGGTTTTTCACTCTTAATGCCATGCTCATAAGCAGCGTGGATGCTGAATACGAGATTAATGCTGCCGGTAATTACAAAGTGACAAAAACACTCCCTACTAGATTTGGATTGGGCGTTGAAGTTGAATACGTCCATAGCAGAGCTCTCTCATTTTTCGCCAAGTTTGACAACCTTACATTTCAGCGTTATCTATTATGGACAAACTATCCTGCGGAACGGTTCAACGCTATGTTAGGTCTAACTTACACCATTCCTAATCAATAAGTCTTTTTCTAATAATGAATTATCAAGATACAATAGACTACCTATTCAAAGCATTGCCTGCATATCACAGAGTGGGTGCTGCCGCCTATAAGGCTAATCTCGATAACACCGAGACTATGATGAAGTACCTTGACCATCCTGAGTCTGGTTTTAAATCCATCCATGTGGCTGGCACCAATGGAAAGGGTAGTGTTTCCCACTTTCTTGCTTCTGTGTTGCATCGCTATGGTTTAAAAGTGGGTCTCTATACATCTCCTCATTTGGTTGATTTCCGAGAGCGTATACGTATTGATGGAGAAATGATTTCTCAGAAAGCTGTAGTGGATTTTGTAGATAAACATAGGGTGTTCTTGGAAAGCCAACAACTTTCATTTTTTGAAATGACAGTAGGAATGGCTTTTGACTATTTCCGTAACGAAAATGTTGATATTGCTGTCATAGAGGTTGGAATGGGAGGCAGACTTGACTCCACGAATGTAATTAATCCTATGCTAAGCATTATCACCAACATCGGTTTCGATCATACTCAATTTCTTGGTGACACGCTTGAGAAAATTGCTGGTGAAAAGGCTGGTATCATCAAAACAAAAGTACCTGTCATTATTGGTCAGACACAATCGGAAACAGCACCTGTGTTCATTAATAAAGCTAAATCTTTGGATTCTCCCATTTTGTTTGCCGACCAGCATTATAAAATTACTGAACACGAAGGTGATGGCTTGGATATGATTGCTGATGTCTATCATGACAACGAACTCTACATTAAAGACATACATTCTCCGATGGATGGTAGCTATCAAATTAAGAATCTTGCCACTGTTTGTGCTGCATTCGACCAACTAAAAACACTTTACTATCCCGATCTTACAATCCAAAACCTTACCGATGGTGTTGCTAACGTAATCAACGACACAGGTTTGCATGGAAGATGGGAGAGGGTAGGGGTGTCACCTCTCACCATCGCGGAAACCGCACACAACGCCGACGGAATTGCTACTCTTGTCGAAAAAATACGGCTCATGCATTATCGTCAATTACATATTATATATGGATGTGTGAACGATAAGGACTTCTCAAAAATACTTGATATGCTGCCTTCTTATGCACATTATTACTATTCTCAGCCATCTGTTGAAAGAGGTTTAGATGTCAATATTTTAGCTGATAAGGCTGCCTCTATTGGCAAACCGGGTCCTCGTTTCCCAGATGTACTTGACGCAATGAACCATGTCCGCAGTATTGCCGATTCAGACGATCTTATTATCATTACCGGAAGCATTTTCCTTGTCGCTGACCTTTTTAGTAAAATAAAATGAAATACCTATCGATAATTGTTTTCTTTCTTCTTATCTCAGGCTTGTGTCAAGCTCAGAAGAACATCTCCATAAAGGGTTCTGCCCTTAATGGCGAAGGACGCAAAGTGGAACTTTACCGCATCGCTGACCAAATATCAAAACGTGAGATTATCCTCGACTCTTTCCGAATAGGAAGCGATAAACATTTTGACCTTCGTTGCTGGTCTAATTACCCTATAATGGTAACGATGCAAATTGAAAATTATTCTCAGTCATTCTATGTCGAACCAGGCAAGGACTATGAGGTTATCATACCTTCATTTGATTGGAATATTGATGAAAGCCGCAATGTCTTTCTGTCACCAGAAACACTACCTGTGGTCTTTACCAATACCGCCCCTGATGACATCAATATTCTTATTGATAGTATAGATTGTGTTATCGCATCATTTATAGAAGATAATTACTTCTACTTTGACCAGAAATTCAAACCGTCTCAACACTATTTTGATAGCTTAGTAGCAACTGTTAATCGTCTATGTCCTGACGTTGATAATGAATTTGTCAACCGTTACAAATATTATCAGCTGGCCTCCACGAAATATGCTCTCAAGTTCAGCACTCGTAGCAAGATGATAAACACCTATATTAAAGGAAATCCTATTTTATATTATGATGAGAACTATATGTCTCTTTTCGCAACTCTTTATGCCAATAGTATTTCTAAAGGTTTGAAAGGTATTCCAGTACAGCGTTTGGCTCATTGGGTTTATAATCTTGATCTTGACACTTATATTGATTCTATTGGTATTGATCCAATGCTACGTCATGAACAAATACGTGAACTTGCTGCACTCCAGGCTCTTCAGGAGTCTTACTATAATTTCCGTTACTATGATGCAGAGATGGTTGTTAAGATGATTGAAAAACTTGCACAACGTACTAAGTTCACCGACCATCGTACAATTGCAAACAATATTCTCGAATCTCTTCACAAAAAAAATGATGAACTGAACGAGAATCATAAACTTGACTTTTCGCTTCCTGATGTTGACAAGAATATGGTTTCTTTGGCAAGTATGAAAGGAAAATGGATTTATATCGCTTTTGTTCGCGTCAATGACCCTATATCGGTTTCTGAAGTTGAAACTATGGCTCATTTTCGTGATAAGGATAATGACAGCGTAACTTTTGTCACCATAGACTGTGATCGTGAATTTCAAAAAATGTTCCATTTCCTCAAAAACTCTCGACACGGAGCTAAATACGATTGGCCGTGGCTTCATTTCAATGGTAATTATGATCTCTTACGACATTTCCAAATTACCGCATATCCATGGTTTGTACTTATTAAGCCCAATGGTGAGATTGCTTACGACATCACTCCTGCACCAAGTAGTGGTTTCCTTATTAATGCTCCTTGGAACAAACAAAATAACGATAATCAATCCACAAGTCCTTTATTTAGAAAATAATTATTACAATAATGATATACAATAAATTACAATTGTCGGTTTCTCAGGCACTCAACAAACTTTACGGTATTGAAGTTACCCCTGAGAGTATTATACTTCAGAAAACAAAGAAAGAATTCAATGGTGACTATACCGTTGTCGTATTTCCTTATGTCAAACAGGCTCGCAAGTCACCCGAAATGGTAGCCAACGAATTGGGACAGTTTGTAAATAACGACCTTCACGAAGTAGAGAACTATAACGTTATCAAGGGATTCCTCAACTTCGAAATCAGCGACAGGTATTGGATTGATTATGCAAACAGCATAGCTAATGACGACTGTTTGGGTCTAAAACAAGTTGACTCAACTGCAGCTCCTACTGTTATTGAGTATTCGTCGCCTAATACCAACAAACCTTTGCATCTTGGTCATATTCGCAATAATCTTCTTGGTTGGTCGGTATCACAACTGCTAAGTGCTAACGGTCGCAACGTTAAGAAGGTTAACTTGGTCAATGATCGCGGTATTCATATCTGTAAGTCTATGCTTGCTTGGCTTCGCTATGGAAATGGTGAAACTCCAGAAAGCTCTGGTATGAAGGGAGACCACCTTGTTGGAAAATATTATGTTGAGTTTGACAAACACTACAAAGAAGAAATAAAAGAACTCGTTTCTAAAGGTGTTGATGAGGAACAGGCGAAGAAAGAAGCTCCTCTTATGATTGAAGCCCAACAGATGCTTAAACGTTGGGAAGAAGGAGATAAAACTGTTCGCGATCTTTGGGAACGAATGAATGGCTGGGTTTATTCTGGGTTTGATGAGACTTACCGAAAGATGGGCATCAGTTTCGACAAGATATACTATGAGTCTAATACTTATCTCCTCGGAAAAGAATTGGTTCAGAAAGGACTTGAGATGGGTGTTTTATATCGTAAGGAGGATGGTTCTGTATGGTGCGACCTTACTGATGCTGGTCTCGACCAAAAGTTACTTCTCCGTAAAGATGGTACATCGGTTTATATGACTCAAGACCTTGGTACTGCTCTTCTTCGCCATAATGATTTTGGTGCCGACCAACTTATCTATGTTGTAGGAAATGAGCAAGATTATCATTTCCAAGTTCTTAAGATTATTTTAGGCCGACTAGGATACGAATGGGCTGACAAGGTATACCACTTGTCTTATGGTATGGTAGAACTGCCGAATGGTAAGATGAAATCTCGTGAAGGTACTGTAGTTGATGCTGACGACCTAATTTCTCAGATGGAAAAAACCGCTGAAGAAATGTGTATTGAACGAGGCAAGAATGCAGATATGTCAGAAGAAGAACTGCATAATCTCTATCATATTCTCGCACTTGGTGCTCTTAAGTATTTTATTCTCAAAGTTGACCCAACTAAGACAATGCTTTTTAACCCAGAGGAAAGTATTGACTTCAATGGCAATACAGGTCCATTTATTCAATACACCTATGCAAGAATCCGTTCAATAGTGCGTAGGGCAATTGGAGAAAAAGGAATTGATCTTAACTCTAATTCATTTGTCGATAACATTAATGATAAAGAACGTTTGGTCATCAAACAATTACATGATATTTACTCTGTTGTTGAACAAGCAGCTGATTCCTATAGTCCTGCAATGATTGCAAATTATACTTATGATTTGGCTAAATCATTTAATAGTTTTTATCAAGATACACCGATTCTTAAAGAGAGTAATCCTATAAGAATGCTGTTCCTTGTTAAACTTTGCAATGCCGTATCATTAGCTATTAAAAATATGATGAATATCTTGGGTATTGATGTACCAGAAAGAATGTAACAGATAATGATTTGTTATTCCCCCAAAAACAAGGAAACTTACCAACATAAGTTTCCTTTCTATATATATGTATATTCAATTGAATTTCCATTATGTTAAGTAGTATAGATTTCATTATTACTTTTCTTTAATGGAATTCATACAAATCCACCTTATATAACAATCTCCTGTTGTGCTATTGTAAGATCTATTTATTATTATGTGGTTTGGGTTATTATTCTAGCATTGACAGATATACCATTTGAATTCATAATTTGAAAGTATAATTCATTATTAGAATTGTATTTTTGACGAATCATCACATTGGGATCACCATACTTAGTTTCTTTAATGTAATTTATTTCAAATTCGATAATTTCACGACGATTTATATTATCATGTGCCAATCCATTAGCATCATAAATATGTCTTGAACATGAAAATTCAGGAATTGAGTCACAAATCCATTTTATATATTCGGCATTATTGACATGTCGTGTGTGGTCTATCGAAGAATATGGAATATCAATATGCTTTAAATCATAGAGATCATTAGGCATTTTTATTTTCTCTAGTTTTTCGTATATAGTAGCATTAATATTCTCTTTTTCATATACATCAATTATTTGATTTAGTCGACAAACTCGTCTTGAAACCATATCTAGAACAACCCATTGAGAGGCACTTGTAGCACATATATTACCATTTACATCAATTAGTTGGTAATCACGTGGTGCAATTAATCCATTATCGGGTTTAGCCCAAGTTTTTAAAGTAAGAGTCTCTCCTGCCGATGGAAGTCTTAAAATGCTGTAATACACATGAGTAAGAATCCATGCTTTGTTTTGAAGTTTTAGATTGTTGAATCCAACACCAAGCATATCAGATTGGTCACCAGCAATATCTTGAAATAGTCGGGCTAGACCCCATAATGTCAATTTATCATCTTCGTCGCATATGATCGATGATAGAGTTATTTTTTCGGTATATATCAAGTTGATTTGATTTATAAGTAATTAAATAAATGTTATTAGATAATCTATAATTATTCTTTTTTTTAAAGAATTAAAGTATTAGATAATACAATAGGTTCTATTTGATACTCATTATTATTATCAGAGATATTTAAAGCGCGTGGCTAGAAATGATATTGCCACGCGCTTTAAGATTGTTATTTGATTTAAATTAGTTTGCGCTAGCTTCGATTTGGTCAATACGTGCTTTGATAGGTTTCGATTCGTTGTACATTTCCAAGGCAACATAACTCGAATTCAAAGCACGAAGACATGAATGAAGATTAGGACGCATTTGGGCTTGAGTGCTTTCATCTTGTGCATCTATAAAAGCGATTGCAGCAGTCAAATAAGGAATGGTTTTACGGAGATATTCATTACGTTCCTCTGTGAGTTTTGCAATAACAGCTTCATTTTCTTCAGAAAAGTCACCAGCCTCAATCATTTTGTTTATGGATGCATTTTTATCGGCAGCACGGTTAACCAACATTGACCCCATACCATAATTGGCTTCAAACTGATTTGGAACAAGTTTTGAAGATTCAATATACTTTGCTTCTGCAGTTTGAATATCACCACCCTGCTCATAGATACCAGCAGCTGCGCAAAGCATTTTTGCGTATGCTAATTCGCCATTATTCTTACTTTCTTCGAGAGACTTGTTGGCTAATTCAAAAGCTTTGCTATTGTTGCCGGTCCAAATGTAAGCCTGAGCCAAAAGCATGTTTGCATTAGGGTCTTCAGGCATGACTTTAGTGTATCTTTCTGCAGTCTTAATTACGTTGGAAGTGTCTTTAAGTTCTTTATAAAGCATGTACATGGTTTGATAGACATGCGGCATTTTTGTCTTGAATTCCTCTTTCACTTTAGACTTGCGAACAAGAGGTCCATAGTATTTCTTTATGCCGTCATTATCTTTCAACATCTTGCAGCAATAACCTGCAATATACATTGACTCATTGGCAAGCTCAGCATCTCCGGAACTGTTGAAAATCTTGATGGCTTTGTCGCTGTAGTCGAGAGCTTCTTTGTAATTGCCACTGTTGAACAGAGGAATGCTCTTGTCATAGTAGTCGGCACCGATTTTGCTGAAGATATATTTAAGATCGTAGTCCCCGGCTTTGTCAAGCTCCTTACAACGAAGGGCAGCCTGATAAGCTTTGTTACTCCAGTCAGGGTCGAGGTCTTTGTATTTTTTGTACTTTGAATTAGGGTCTGTGGCTGCATCGCCAATCATACTGTAGATTAGACCAGCGTAATACCACGTTTTGGCGTCATCCTTGGTTGATTCATGTTCGCAAGCCTTGTCGATAGCGGTTTTCGCTTTGTTAAGATAACCTCTTTTGAGGTCCGACATGGCGCTCTGAACCTGTAATGTCTGTGCGTTCACGGCAAAACCGAGTGCCACAAGCGCTGTAAACAATGCAATTTTTTTCATTTATTAAGATTTAAAAGGTTTTTATTGTTTTTTTCTTATCGTTTGTTATTTTGTATCTAAAACTATAAGAATATTACCAATTTAAGTTTTTTTAATTAATTGTATCTTGCGATTCTTTCAGATTATTAATTTCGTTTTCGTTGGTAGAATTATCTTCAACATCAATAATCTCATCATTTGATAACTCTGTTCCTTCAATTTTTGTCACTTCAGCTTCTGGCTCAGCATCCACCTTGGTGATTGATGCAATAAAATCTTTACCTCTAAGGTTAATAAGCTTTACGCCTTGAGTGTTTCGGCCCATCACACGAAGGTCGGCAATATGCATTCTGATTGTTATACCCGAGCGATTGATAATCATTAAGTCGTTATCATCCGATACATTGGTTAAGGCAATAATACCACCAGTCTTGTCGGTAACCTTCATGGTCATAACACCCTTTCCACCACGGTGAGTAGGACGGTAACCAAGATTCTTGTCTTTTTCGTATTTCAGCTGTGAGCGTTTTCCAAAGCCTTTCTCACTAACAACCAAGATGTCTTCGTTGTCGTCGTTGGTACTCATCATGCTTATAACATAGTCATCCTCTGGTTCTAGGCTTATACCCTTCACACCTGAAGCCGCACGGCTCATAGGACGGAATTCGTTCTCATCGCATCTCACCACTTTACCCTGTCGTGAGGCAATCAGTAGCTCACTGTTACCATCAGTCAGTCGAGCAGTCAACAACTCATCACCATCACGCACAATAACAGCATTGATGCCGTTGGTGCGAGGACGAGAATATGCCTCCAAACTGGTCTTCTTAATGATACCATTTTTAGTACAGAGTACTATATAACGACTATTGATGTAATCTTCATCCTTCAGGTTCAGCACATTCACATATGCCTTCACCTTATCGTTAGGTTCAATGTTGATCAGATTCAGTATTGCGCGGCCTTTAGAATCTTTGCCTCCCTCTGGAATCTCAAATGCTCGTTTCCAGTAGCAGCGACCCTTTTCAGTAAAGAATAGTATATAGTTATGGTTGGTTGCCATAAAGATATGCTCAACAAAATCTTCACTTCTTACGGAACTGCCTTTCGAACCAACACCTCCCCTACTCTGAGCCCGATATTCAGTTAGAAGTGTGCGTTTGATGTAACCCATGTGCGATATCGTTATTACAACTTTATCGTCAGCAATCATATCCTCAACGCTGAAATTTGATGCGTCAAATTCGATGCGTGTGCGGCGGTCATCACCGTATTTGTCACGCATCTCGATAAGTTCCTGCTTGATAACATTCATAAGGATGTCGCGGTTACCCAAAATTTCTTTGCACCGTTCAATGAAAGCCATTTTTTCATCATATTCCGTCTGAAGTTCCAAACGGTTCTGGCGAGTCAGTTGTCCTAAACGCATGGCAATAATGGCACGTGCCTGTATGTCTGTGAACCCCCAGGTATCAATCATTTTTTGGCGAGCTTCTTCTTGAGTTTCCGAACGGCGAATTAATGCGATAACATCATCGAGGATATCTATAACTTTCAACAAACCCTGCAAGATGTGCGCACGCTTCTCAGCCTCATTCATCTCAAATCGTGTACGGCGTGTGACAACATCCTCACGATGCTCAACAAAGCAGCGAATAAGATCCTTAAGATTCAGCAGTTGTGGCCGACCCTTGACCAATGCAATGTTGTTAACGGCAAATGATGTCTGTAACTCCGATAACTGGAAAAGTTTGTTCAATACAATATTAGGAACTACATCATGACGCAAATAGTATACTACTCGATAACCATCCTTGTCAGACTCATCACGTATGTCAGTAATACCCACTATTTTGCCATCTTTAACCAACTGAGCCTGACGCTTAATCATCTCGGCTTTGTTGACATTGAACGGAATCGTATGTGCCACAATCATATTGCGACCCTTTGAATCTGTCTCAATCGATGTCTCTGAACGAATGATAATAGAACCGCGTCCTGTTGTAAAGGCTTCACGCACACCATTATATCCATAAATGATGCCACCGCCAGGGAAGTCAGGCGCGGTAATATGTTTCATAAGTTCGTCTATAGTGATGTCATTGTTGTCTATATAAGCTATGCAACCATTCATCACCTCGCGAAGGTTGTGAGTAGGCATATTTGTTGCCATACCAACAGCAATACCATTAGAACCGTTGACCAACAAGTTTGGTATCTTGGTTGGCAACACAGTAGGCTCTAAACGGTCATTGTTATAAGTGGGCATCATATCGACAGTCTCTTTGTCGATATCAGCCAATAGTTCGTTGGAAATCTGCATCATACGAGCTTCTGTATAACGCATGGCTGCAGCTCCATCTCCGTCTATTGAACCGAAGTTTCCCTGACCGTCAACAAGCATATAGCGCATGGCCCAAGGCTGGGCCAAACGAACCATTGCCCCATATACAGAACTGTCGCCATGAGGGTGGTACTTTCCCAGGACCTCACCCACAACAGTGGCAGATTTCTTAAAAGGAGTGTTGTAGTAGAGTCCCATGTCGTTCATTGCATAGAGTATACGACGGTTTACGGGTTTCATACCATCTCGTACATCGGGAAGTGCACGTGAAACGATTACCGACATGGCGTAGTCAATATATGCCGACTTCATTTCGGTTTCAATATCGACTTGTGTGATTTTTTCGTTGTCTGATACCATTAATCTTTTGTTTATCCTATTCAAACATCGTCACTTACATTCAAATGACGCTTTCATATTAAAAAACAAAAATACGAAAAAATATAATATTATGAAATAATATTATTAACAACAAATACTACCATTGTTAATTTTTTACAATTGCCTTTTTGTTTACAAAACCCAAAGATGAATCTAATTGTCAAAAAGTGCAATAATGTGCAGTAATTACGAAGTATTATTAAACTATTGTAAACTCCTAACCAATCTAATCATGGCAATAGTAAGTCCCAAAAGCGAGAATATAATAGTGAAGAGAGGAAAAGAACCGGCCCTTTTCCGGTCAATTGCCACTCCTCCCCAAGCTGCTATTCCGACAATAACAGCCATTTCAATGCCGAGGGTTGAATATCTCAGCCAATCACCCTCTTTATTACTCTTGGGCAGCTTCATTTTCGCGTCTGACCTCATCAAGCATTCGGCAAGAACCTGAGAATGTAGCTCCTGGTTCTATACTCAAACGATTTATCAGTATGTCACCTTTGACAGAAGCGGTACTATTTAACGACAGCGTTTCTTTTACAGATATGTTACCATCAACGCTTCCTATAATGTTGGCATTTTGGCAAACAATGTCTCCTTTAATATATCCCGATTCGCCGACAACTAGTTTGCCATTGAGTGTGATATTACCTTCAAGTCTTCCATCTAAACGGAAATCTCCTGCCGCTATAATGTTGCCTTTTATAGTTGTTTCCTTAGCGATAGTGTTTATTGAACTTTCCATTTCTGCATATTTTGCCATAATGATATATTATTGATTTTTAATTAAAACATAATAATCTACATCACTTTTCCTTCCTATAATAATACTCATAGAATTTCTTGTATGCCTCTATGTTCTTTTGATTATAGAATGTGTTGTAGTTTTGTGTTGAAATGCTGAATACCATATAGTCTTTGGGATCATAGTTTGAGAGTGGACCTCCTTCGAGCAGCAGGTGTGTCCTGTACAGCTCTGCCTCAGCTGCGTTTTGGAAACGGTGTATTGTGAGCATCTGAATAGTGTCTGTAAACAGTAGAGGGCTTGCTCTGTATCCGCTGTTCGAGTAGTTTTGCATATTAAAATCAGCAATTGCATATTGGAGCTGGGTGGCGACAATCTTTTTGTCGTTAATCAGTACAGCTACATAATGTTGAAGTTGTTCTCTATATCGATACATGAGGCTCTCTTGTGGTAACTCCTCGCTTTTGTCATCAGAACCTTGATTTGCTTGGCTTGCCACATCTTGCACATTCTCGTTATAGCGGCTTCGACCCTTAGCTTCATCGTCGCTGCTTACCTCTTCACCTCCACCCATAGAACTGTATCGTCCTGTGCGCAAATATGCAAGTTGTTCTTTTGCAAGCTCTACAAGTCGCGTAGTGTCATCATAATCTGCAACAATAGTTTCGAATGTTACGGTAGCCAAAGCAGTATCGCCCATTTGGGCACATGCAAGCCCTTTCCAGTATCTGAATTTTCCCATAAGTGGCTGCTCATTATATGACTGCAATGCTGCATCAACGTGAGTCACCACATCGCGATACTTCTTTCTTCGGTAGAGGTTATATACTGTTGCATATTCATTCTGAGCAACTTCACTTCTTTGAATAATCTCCAAATAGTATTGGTCGTCACGAATCATATTTGCATAATCGCAATCAGGAAAACCCATCAGAACCATATCCCTATAGTAGTTTGCCTGAGGTGTATTCCCCTGTTTTGAATAGATTCGCCACAATTGGTAAAAAGCCTGTACTATCTCATCGGCATCTGGATAGTCTTTTGCCAGACGCAGATAGCACTCTAATGCCCTTTCAGTATTCTCAATTCCATCGTAATAGATATATCCGGCATTCAAGAGGCATCGAGCTATATCCGAATGCATAGTATCCCGTTGTCCTTGAGTTTTTGGAAGATTTTTAAGATAATAGGCCTGTGTGTGAGGATCATCAGGATTCTCTCCCCTATTTGAAGCCACTTGGGTGCTGTCTGCCATGGTGGAGTCAGAGTCATCATCCAAATCGTCCCCGCTTTCTTCCATTCCTGGAATTATTGAACCTAACCCCATGCCATTTTTATTTGATATGAACCAATAATCGTCTAATGTTCTAACACCCCATCGCTGACGGAATGTCTGTTTGCCTTTCGATACAGTATTGTGGTTGTAGAAGTACCAATCTCCCTCAAGAGTATTCTGTTGACTTTGAGTTTCTTGTTTCAATTCTTCAAGCAATTTCCGTTCCTCTTCTTCTTTCTCTTTTTGACGCAGTTCTTCTATCTTGGTTTCAATTAATTTTGATCGTTTCACGGGATCCATATCAGCCCATGTCAACAAACTGTCGTTCAGATGTATTAGTCTTGTGTTCTCAACAAGTGCCGTAAGAGTATTATATCGCGTACGAATCTCGTCAAAGTGGGGATAACCAGCCTTGATGATATGCATAGCGGTGTCATAGTATTTCTGAGCCTCGTCATAGTTCTCGTAATAGTCGTAAAGCACATCGGCCATTTTTAATGCTGACTTGGCCTTCTGCATTGGATTACCATTTGATACGGCCACCGACATACGGTAATTGTCACATGCTTTTTGGGCATCTTTCATGCCCATATACATATCTCCTTTAGCATAATAGATTTGATCTTGAAACTCAATATTTTTCTTGTCCTTCAACATTTTGTCGAGGCTTTTCTCAACAGAAGCCAAATCGGTATGCTCCTCTGTAGCGCATGAAGCGATATTGATTCTTGCATTGAACTCCATCACATAGTCAGGTCTGCATTTCAGAACTTTCTCGAAATATTTCGTGGCTGTAGGACGTTTATCAAGGACTTGATATATCTGAGCCATAATGAAATACAAGCGAGCTTTAGTTTGTCTGCTACTTGTTTCATCTAAAGCTAAACGGATATATTGAACCGCTTTCTTGTATTTTTCTTGTGGCAAAACAGCCTCAACCATAGCGAGATAGAGCTTGTCATTTAGTTTTGCGGAGAAATTGCCCTTTTGCTGGTCGTTCACAAGTTGGTCCAATACTACTTCAGCATCTGTATACTGTTTCTCTTGCGTCTGACATCTTGCCAAAAGAATCTTAGCCTCATCGCTCTCAGCACTACCTGCATATTGTGTGATTATCAGTCGGCAAGTGTTTGCCGTAGCTGCATAATCTTGTTTCTCAAATGTTGCGTATGCGGTTAGCAGATAGCAGTTTTTAACATATTTCACATATTCTCTTCCCTGCAGGTAAATGCTATGTGTCTTGATGCCCTTGACGCCCTTCTCTATAGCTTTGTCCATCTGCTGGTAAATCCCCATCGCCTGTTCTTTACTTCCTATCTGATAAACTGGCAAAAACTGTGTATAGTCATCCTTGAATGTCTTCTCCAGTTTCCGCAATCCTTCTTTGTAGCTCTCGTTCCCATTCCACCAGACATTATAGTGGCATGTAATATTATGGTATGTAACATTCGTCCAGTTGGCCTTCTGCGTAGAGCATCCAACCAACAGAACTACTGTTGTAATGACAAGTATAAATCGTACTATGTTACTAAAAAAACGCAATTTTTAAAACAAATAGTTTACGGTTTCTTTAATCACCATTTTCTCGACACTAAATAGAACTGGATTTTACCTAAGAGTTAAGTTAGAGTTAAGTTAGATTTAAGTTAGAATTGATCCTCTCAAAAAAAATCACACATTAAACCTGAAATGCATGATATCACCGTCCTGAACAACATAATCTTTTCCTTCGACCGAAATTTTTCCTGCTTCGCGACATTTGGCTTCGCTCCCAAGTGCCACGTAATCCTCATATTTTATTACCTCAGCACGTATAAAGCCGCGCTCGAAGTCGCTATGTATAATTCCTGCAGTTTGAGGTGCTTTCATGCCTTTTTTAAATGTCCAAGCACGGCACTCTTTGGGGCCGGCTGTCAAGAATGTTTGCAGATTCAGAAGCTTATATGCAGCCTTGATAAGTCTATTCACACCAGACTCATTCAGGCCCAAATCTTCTAGGAACATCTGTTTCTCTTCGTAAGTCTCCAATTCTGCGATATCAGCCTCAATGCCAGCTCCAATAACAAGAACCTCAGCATCCTCATCTTTTACCGCTTCGCGTACCATATCTACATATTTGTTTCCAGTCACAACCGAACCCTCGTCCACATTGCACACATACAGTATGGGTTTGGCAGTCAATAGCATAAGGTCTTTTGCTGCTTCTTGTTGGTTTTCATCTAGTTTGACGGTTCTTGCACTCTTTCCTGCCAATAACGCATCCTTATACAGTGTCATAACCTCAACAAGTTTCTTCGCTTTGGGGTCGCCACCGGTCTTTGCCTTTTTCTCTTCTTTTGCAAAGCGGTTCTCAATGGTTTCCAAGTCTTTAAATTGCAATTCCAAATCTATAGTCATTTTGTCGCGTACTGGATCAACACTACCATCCACATGGGTGACATTGTCATCATCAAAACAACGCAACACATGGATGATAGCATCTGTTGTTCGTATGTCGCCCAAGAACTTGTTTCCCAATCCTTCACCCTTTGAAGCTCCCTTCACCAATCCTGCAATGTCAACAATCTCTACTGTAGCAGGTACCACACTTGCAGGATGCTCAATTTCTACAAGTTTGGCCAATCTCTCATCAGGGACAGTAATCACTCCCACATTGGGTTCTATTGTGCAAAAAGGGAAATTTGCAGCTTGCGCTTTTGCGTTACTAAGGCAGTTGAAAAGGGTCGATTTGCCAACATTTGGCAATCCGACTATACCACATTGAAGTGACATATTCTATTGATTAGTTGTTTATTAATTATAGTCTTTTGTTTGATATGCTATTTTTAGCAGAAAGCAAAGTTACAAAAAATAACGCAATTCAAAAATTTTTATTATCTTTGCAAACAAAAAGAAATCAAATGAACATAGCTGTTTTTTGCGCATCATCGGTGCCTAAAAATAATGACTATATACAAGCATCTATAACTCTCGGAAAAGAGATTGCGCGCCAAGGTCACACACTCGTCTATGGAGGAAGTAATCTCGGCACAATGGGACACATAAGTGGTGCCGCCCTCGCCTCCGGAGGTGAAGTCATTGGTGTCATTCCCACTTTTTTCAGCCCTGAGATTATCCATTCGCAACCTGTGACCAAACTCATATTAGTTGATACTATTGCCCAACGCAAAGAGTATATCATCCATAACTGCGATGCTTTCATCGCCCTTCCAGGCGGTATTGGAACACTTGATGAAATACTTGAAGTAATGGTTGCAAAACAATTGAATCAAACAACAAACAAACCGATTGTTCTTTATAATCCCAATGGTTTTTTCAACCACTTTATTCAGCAAATTGATGTGATGGGAGATAATGGTTTTTTCCGTAGTGGAAGATGTCCTGAAATACTCCAATCAGATGACATAGTCAATATACTCAATCTCTGTATTTCTAACAATAGATAATCATTAAATCGAACCGATCATATATTGCCATTGACTTAAAGTCATTCTACGCTTCTGTCGAGTGCGTGGAGAGAGGTCTTGATCCCCTCACAACAAATCTTGTCGTTGCTGATGAATCACGCACAGAGAAAACAATCTGTCTTGCAGTGACTCCCGCATTGAAATCATACGGAATATCTGGTCGTGCGCGCTTATTCGAGGTCATTCAGCGACTTCGAGTAATTAATGTTGAGCGACAATACAAAGCTCCCAATTTACGTTTTTCTGGCAAATCAACAAATGCTATTGAACTACTTTCACACCCAGAAATGGCCGTTGACTTTATTGCTGCTCCTCCCCGAATGGCTTTTTATATGGAATATAGTTCGCGCATTTTCAACATCTATTCTCATTACATCTCACCTGATGACATTCACGTTTACTCCATAGATGAAGTATTTATTGACGCTACCAATTATCTAGAACTCTATCATTTATCAGCCCATGAATTAGCCACAAAGCTTGTTCGAGAAGTTCTTTCAGCCACAGGTATCACCGCTACAGCAGGCATAGGCAGCAACTTATATCTGGCAAAAGTTGCAATGGATATTGTCGCTAAGCATATCCCTGCTGACAAAGATGGCGTTCGCATTGCTGAACTCGACGAGACTTCTTATAGACATATTCTTTGGGATCATAGGCCTCTTACCGACTTTTGGCGTGTGGGTAGAGGTATTGCACGACGACTTGAACAAAATGAACTATATACAATGGGCATGATAGCCCGTTGCTCAGTTAAGAATGAAGAACTTCTCTATCGGTTATTTGGTGTCAACGCCGAGTTGCTCATTGACCATGCATGGGGATGGGAACCCTGCACTATTGCAGACATAAAAAATTATAAGCCAGAGAACAACTCTCTTTCATCAGAACAAGTCTTATCAAGTCCATATCCATCCGACAAAGCTCGCATTGTAACACAAGAAATGTGTGACAATACAGCCTTGCATCTTCTTGAGAAACGTCTTGTTACAAACCAAGTATGTCTTACAATCAACTATGACTCAGAGAGTCTCGCTTCCCCTGAACGACGACGCCATTATAAAGGTGAAATCGTTAATGACTATTATGGACGTCCTGCACCAAAACCCGCCAACGGCTCTATGCTTCTCCCCTTCTATACATCATCATCACATATAATATCTGATGCTGTTATTTCCATATATAACCGTATTGTAGACCATAACCTACTTGTTCGACGCATAACGTTAGCTGTGATGAACGTAATATACGAAGATTCCAAAGAACTATTCAAATCACATAAAAGTAATGACAACCATCAGCTTGAGCTCTTCGTTGACTATGATACCATTGAGGATCAACAAAAACAAAGCGTTGAAGAATTGAAAAAAGAACGACGTATGCAAGAAACCATCATTGGTATTAAGAAAAAATTTGGAAACAACGCTATACTGAAAGGCTTAAGCTTCCAAGATGGCGCCACGGCAAAAGACCGAAATCGTCAAATTGGTGGACACAAAGCTTAATAACTAATCTTTGTAAAATATTTGTCCCAATGAATTATTGTTAGTAGTAATTAATTGATAGTAGAAAAAATATGGATTATTCCGACATCATAAATATGCCCCATCATGTCTCACTACGACACAAACCGATGTCACTTCTAAACCGTGCCGCACAATTTGCACCATTTGCTGCATTGGAGGGTTATGAAGAAGTAATCGAGATGGCTAAACGAGAGAATGACAAACAAATAGAAAACAATGTCAGTTATTCACCTCTTCCATAGAGTTAATACGATCAAGGCCTCTTTTAATAGCAGTCATCACGTTATTCCCTAATCTGGTGAAATTAAACTCATGGGCTATTTCTCGATATAGGGATTCCTCTGGTAGAGAGCCTTGCTCTTTCTTTATATAAAAAGCAGCAACAGCAATTTCTTCGGGTGCAATATCAAGTGCATCGCGGTCGGAATGTGGTCGATACTGCCAATATTTTTCTGGTTTTTGATCTTGTCGCCAATAGAAAACATCATCATCCGCACTGGTTTGAATGGCACCAGTCTTTTTTGCTATCTCAATCAATATTGGTCCCAACCGTGTACCTGTACGAGCAATACCAAGACTGCTTGTCACTTTTCTGAACAGTAGGGACCTGCTTATGGGTGCCTCCATATCAATAACATGACATAGTCTTCTGAATACCTCTTTGTCAGCATTGCCATTCGCTATTTCATCAGGAGAAATGGTAATAGGTTCTAGATCCGCAGCAATATAAGGTTTTGAATAGGGATTTTCTGGAATAACAATATGTTTTGTAGGTTCAATGGATTCAGATTGTAGTGGCTTATCAGAATAAGAATCTAATTCAACTATTGAATTATCAGATTGGTTGCTTTCTATTGTATCACGAATACATTTTACAATTTTATTGACAACTTTTTCTGGAGAGAGCCACCAAGCCAATGCCCATACCCTACAGATATTCCATCCCAACACACGTAACACAGTCGGTTGTACTATTTCTCTGTCTCTTGTTGTTTTTGCTGCATCGTAGTTGTATCCATCAAAGATTATGCCAACAATATAATGCGATTTGTCGTTAGGATTTACTATACCCAAATCAATTTTGTACCCCGAACATCCTATATTGGTACAGACCTCAAATCCTTGTTTACGTAACAGTTCATCAACTTTTTTTACTACACCGTCAGATGTATTTCCTTTGTTTGAATTCTCGTTAGAACTAGTTGATTGACTGTTTTTTATTGTCTGCAGCAATGTGGGTCCTTTGTCTGCATAATCAAGGAATGAACGTAGACCTGCAACGCCTGAAGCCGAAGTGCGATTTAAATCTATGTCACTTGCTCGTAGAGTTGAGAACACCTTCATCTCATAGCGTGCGCGAGAAACAGCTACATTAAGGCGTCGCCAACCTCCATCGCGGTTAAGTGGACCAAAGTTAAGAGCTATGCGACCCTCTCTATCTGGTCCGAAGCCGACAGAGAATAAAATTATGTCTCGTTCATCACCTTGTACATTTTCAAGATTCTTTACAAAAATGTGTTCATCCATCTCGTTGGCGATTTTTTCCAACTCGGGATTACTCTCTAGCATCTCTGTAAGCAAATCCTCAATGATTGACTGTTGGTTTGTATTGAATGTGACAATGCCAATACTTCGTTTGCGTAAAATCGTGTCATTTAGCCGTCGCTTTACTTCAGCAACAACAGCCTCTGCTTCAGCTTTATTTTGTCTGCTACCACCTCGCTCATAAATGCCGTCTACATGTTGATAAGTGACCTTGCTCTTTAAGTCGTTGGGCGACGGGAAAGTCATTAATTTATTGTCGTAGTAGTTGACATTGCTGAAAGTGATAAGGCTTTCACTCTTGCTACGATAATGCCACTTCAAATATATTGATGGCAAGCATAACGCAAGGCAGTCGTCAAGGATGCTCTCCAAGTCTTCTTGTTCAGCCAAATCTTCATTGAATGTATTTGACGCGAAAAAGCTTGTTGGAGGCATCTGGTTTGGATCTCCTACAACGATAAGCTGACTGCCTCTAGCTATTGCACCAACAGCCTCACATGTAGGCATTTGTGATGCTTCATCAAATACTACTAAATCAAACAAATCCTTTGATGGATCAATGTATTGAGCTACAGACATTGGACTCATCAACATACAAGGACACATACGAGGAAGGATACCGTCTATCTGATCAAAGAGTCTACGTAGAGGCACTCCACGTCCTCCATTTCGTATATTACGTTGAAGTATACCCACTTCAGATGCCTGTGATGCTTCCTTATGGAATGCAGGCAACGAAGCAGAAAGGTGTGAGGCTACCTCCTCTTGTGTGATTTTTTCAACGAGAGAGCATAGCTGTTTGAATTGGGATATTTTCTCTTCAAAAGCAACTTCATGGAATAGATTCAATCTCGGTTCCATAGACAGATATCGATCTGCACATGAGCGATATATACTTTTCTGATAGGAATCTGATATATGAGGCACATCTATCTCCCCATCTTCTACATATTGGCAGAAACTTCCTAATCCTACACGTGTCATCTTTTCACGTACCACATTGTATACGCACCAATCTCTTAGACCATTAAGTTTACATTTTATTGCTGTGGTTGTCTCTTTTATAGCGGACAATGTTGATAATTTCTTCTTCAAATTGTCATTAAGCTGCAACTTACTAATGATGCTATCCTCCCTTTCTTGTATTTTGCTCATTGTTGTAAAACAATTCTTCAGCTGACCATCGTACAATTGGTGGAAAAGCCCCATACCATCTAGTAAAAGATCTGAAAGCTGTGTTTTTATGGAGTTGATACTCTCTAAGCTCTGTGTGAGTTCAAAAAGAGCCTTGTTTAATGTTATTGTCTCGTCACACGCCATCAATGCATTATCCCAGTTCGTAATGCCTGCATCTATCCATCTTTGTATTGAAGTGTCCAATATCCGTTTTTTTGTTTCAGCAAGGGTTTCTCTTTCTTGCAACTCACAGATGGATATCAATAATTGCTCTACATTTTTTTTATCTGGTTTAGTTCCGCTTTTCGTATGTGACTGCAATTGGGTAACTATTGCTTTTTGCAGCTTCAATCGTTTCAAGAACCACTTTGATGAAGCTATGCGCCATTGAGACAATAATACATGCGAATCTATAGAGAATATTGAATCATTATAAGACTCACTCAGTTCTGCCTTTTTGAGGCTTATATCTTTCTTTATTTCAAAGTATTGTTTTGCCTGCTTGAGATTATCATCAGCATTGATAAGCACAACATACTTATTGAAATTTTGGCTTTCATACAGCAAAGTTAGTATTTTGCCGATTACATCACGCTCTTTGCGTTCAAGGAAAAGAACCTCAATATCAAAAATCCTACGGATGATCGCTGAATCTGACTCTATTTGATTTATCTTTTCAAGTATGGCATCAATATCATTCTCTACTAACTGCTGTATATCTTGTGAATAGTTTGTTAGCCCTACACCAATGAGAGGATTATCAACAAAATCACCTACGATTGATGCTACCGATTGGTATTCCTTTACTAGTAACAAACATTTTTCGAATATTGCTGGAGTAATGCTATCAACAAAGTCGGAGTCAATAGTTTTGCACTTGATAATGTCTTCATATCCCGCATATAGAGACATGCAGTCATATATAGAAAGGCCAGATTCTCTTTTTTTATGTATAGATTGCTCATAGCTGCTCAATTCTTCGCGCAATTCAGCCATCTGTTGTGCTTTGATGGCATAAGCTTCCGGACGTTGGCGTCGTGTCACCTCGGTTGTTCGACGTAGTTGTTCTAGTACTGCCGACTTCTTGGCTCGATTCGAGTGCAATTCAAGACAGAATGGTGCCAATCCAATTGATTCAAGGCGGCGTTGCACCACTTCAAGTGCGGCCATTTTCTCTGCCACAAATAGAACTCGCTTCCCTTTGTAAAGAGCATTTGCAATTATATTAGTTATTGTTTGCGACTTTCCTGTACCTGGAGGACCATGTAGTATAAAACTTCTCCCTCTCAATGCTGCCAATATTGCAGCCATCTGTGAAGAGTCTGCGCTAATTGGTAAAACTATATTGTCCTTCTCAAAGATATCCTCAAGACTTTCTTTTTCTTCATCATATTCCTCAACATCTACTTTTTCCGACAGTCGACCATCTATCAAACTTCTAACGATATTATTTCTTGCCAATTCCTCTGCGTGTGAGTGTATATCGTTCCACATCACAAATTTGCTGAAAGAGAAATTGCCCAACATTGCCATGTCCTCCACATCCCATCCGTGCATATTCATAACAGCATGGCGGAACGTATTGAAAATTAGTGGTACATCAATTCCACTCTCATCTTTAGGAAGTGGGTCGGTAATTGAGACGTTGATATTGAATAATTGTCTCAACATCTCAACTAAAGTGATATTTAATGTTATATCTTCATCTCGACTCCGTATTACATAACCTGTGGCAACTGAACGTCTGATGATTTCAACAGGTAAAAGTAAAATAGGAGCATATCGTGCTCGCTTACTATTGGTTGTCTCATACCATCTCAGCATACCCAAAGCCAGATATAAGGTATTTGCACCATTCTCCTCCATTGAGAGTCTAGATGATCGATATAGTCTTGTTAGTGATATCTTTAAATCTGTCTCATTGAGGTATGATCTAAGTTTGTGTTGCTCTCTTTCTTGGTCAAGCAGAGAAGCCATTGGGTCGTTTACGTTAAGGGACTGGTATATACCATGATTTATCAACGGATTATTCCAATCACTAGGCTTTGGAAGTATGGTATATTCCGTACCATCCGAGAGTGCATCCTCAATCTGATTGACATGTGTAGAAAGAATCTGAATAGTACCTTTTGATATTCGTGTGTTTAGTAGTGTGTTACGAAGACTTAAGTCAAGCAACTTACGTTCCCATAAGTTTTGTTTTCCTATGTCTGAAACATCTTGCTCTATTATGATATCTGTGGCTGAAAGTGTTGTGGGCGCATGATGGTCTTGATTATCAACAACAATTTCCGTTTTTATTGTCCAACCATCATTAGATGCAATTCTTGTAGGTAATGAGCGGATTCCAGCAGCACGTGCCCTACGAATATCACAAAATAAATGAAACTCAACACACTTTGCAAGGTTATAGTTGGCTTGTTCTGCCGCTTGGTCGAATGTGGCATTGTTACCAGAACACATCATTGTTGCCTCAACAACAATAATCTCATTAATACCGTCAGCAGTACGTTTTGTAATGAGCGATACATCATCGTTGACACTGTCAGGGAAAGTGTCGGGTATTAACCATCCACCAACAAATGAATGTCCTTTTGTGAATACTATCAAAGGGTGAAGCCCTATAGCTTCCATACAAGAAGCATATAGTATGGTCATTTCCAAACAATTGGCAAGTCTGCCAACAGAAATAGCATCACATAGCCTTATTCGTTGGCCCAATTCTTCATAATTGGCCATCATTGAGCTATACGTAATGTTATGCTCTTTGATGGCAGCAAAGAGAGAGGCCATCATCAGTTTAATACGGTCAGGATCTCGTTGCTGATACTCATCAAGCGAAGGGTTTGATGTCCAAGAACCTAATATCTCCGATGCCCTACGGATGATGCTAGTTACAAAAATGTTGTTAGGTGTGACAAAAGCGGCAATCAGCTCAGGCATAACGGCAATGCCCGACCATTGGTCATAAGCAAGTATTTTTATTTCACCTGCTTCCTCACATAAATAAGCGTTGTGATGTAAGCGATAATTGTCCCCTGTACATTCATTGGTGGAACATGAACCTATATTGCCGCTTACTTCATTGGCACTATTTTCTCCTTGAGTTATGTTGCAGTTGTATGAACCTATTAATGATTCGCTTAATCCAATGAAGTAATCTGTGGATAATAAAAGATTGATATCTTTTATAGAAAAAGTATCTCCTGCCTCGATACGGTCAATATGCATTGACCATGGAGAGGCAAATCCCGGGTCGAAAGTGAGTCTCACCGTCAGGTTCTCTGCCGGTTGGTCATCTTCATTTTTTATTTCTATTGTGCGGAAAATCGGCACATGGTTTTGCTGCATTGAGAAATTGACAGCAGGCAGATGAGCTACAGTGAGAGTGAGATTCATGGTTTATGGATTTTGTTTTAGCGCTTCAATGTAGGCATTTATTTTCTGCATTTGTTCAGGTATCTTGATACCTTGTGGGCATTCTACTAGGCAATGTCCACAGCCAATACAATGGTCGGCTTGGCGGAAAGAAGGTACTGCGCGATCGTAGCCAACCAAAAATGCTCGTCGTGCCTTAAGATACTCTTTTCTTTCCTCGGTTTCAGCTTTATCTGTGTTTATGACATTACCTTCGTTGAGGCATTTGTTATAATGTGCAAAGATTCCTGGTATATCTATACCATAGGGACAGGGCATACAATATTTGCAATCTGTGCAAGGTATTGTGCGGAAGTTGGCAAAAACATCTGCTATCTGTTCTAATAAATCTAGTTCCTCCTGTGATAGTGGTTTGTGTGGTGAGTATGTGCGAATATTATCTTGCAAGTGTTCCATATATGTCATGCCACTTAGGACTGTTAAAATGCGTGGCTGGTTTCCTGCAAAACGAAATGCCCATGATGCAAGTGAAGCTTGAGGGTCTCGTTCTTTAAGCATCTGTGCCGCATGGTCATTGAGGTTTACTAACTGCCCTCCAAGCAATGGCTCCATGACAAAAGCTGGTATGTTGCGTTTCTCCAATTCGTTGTAGAGATAACTTGAATTGGTGTTACGTTCATTAAGTTGCTTGCTGTGATTCCAATCTACATAGTTGTGCTGGATTAGCACATGGTCCCAATGATATAGGCCTTTGTCCTGTAATGACAAAAGATAGTCAAATATGGATACGTCTCCATGATAAGAAAACCCCAAATTATGAATGTGCCCCTTTTCTCGCTCTTCGCATAGAAAATCGAGCATGCCATTGTCGAAAAAACGTTTTTTAAGGCACTCCATAGAATCTATAGTGTTGCCATCAACGTCTCGGGATGTCCCACCTATACTGTGAAGCATGTAATAATCAAGGTAGTCAACACGTAGTTTTCTGAAAGAGTTGTTATATATTTTCATGCTCTCATCACGTGTCCATGTAGATGGAGCAAAATTGGATAGTTTTGTTGAAACATAATACTCATTCCTCTTATGGCGACTGAGGGCTATACCAACGGCCTCTTCCGAACGGCCTTTGCAATATGGAGGAGCTGTGTCAAAAAGGTTAACACCATGTTCTATGGCATAATCGACAAGTCGGTTTATTGCATCTTGGTCGAGTGATTGGTCTTGCTCGCGACCGCTATTGCCGTCAAGAGTTGGAAAGCGCATGCATCCGTATCCTAATAATGATACTTTTTCACCATGCAGGTTCTCGCGCATAGTCATGTCTCCGATAGGTACTTCTCCTAGAGATAGTCCTTCGGTTTTGGTTTCTTGATTTGATGTGCATCCTGATGCGACAGCAGCTGTAGCAACAGCTCCTGTGGCAGATAATTTCAAAAAGTCTCGACGATTCACGGTTTGAATGCTTGATTGTTAGATATGTTTATTGGAAAAGATGACCGCCAAAGGTGGTGTTGTAATAGTATTCAGGAGTTCCATAAGGAGCTCCAAAAAGAAGTGGGCCAAGGGCTCCGGTTCGGTCGTTTATGTATGTGAAATGGAAATCCAAAAAACTGTCTTCTCCCAGTTTATAGCGCATTGCAGCTGTGACTGCTGTGGCATTGAGAGCAATAGGAATATCTGCAGGAAACCATGGATTGACAATCGCACCAGAAGCCAATGTACCACCCATGAACATTACTCTGCCGGCAATCCATAGTCGATCGTTTACTTGGTATGTAGCCGACAAATAGAAACTTGTAGCCATTGCACTTGGATCACGGTATGGAGCCATACTTCTTGGTCGGCGACCATGTATTTGATATCCATAGGGAGCGAGAGTGTAAGAATTGACAAATGTGGCTGATGTTCGGAACGTGAATTTGTCAGTGGGACGATAAACTATGCTTGGTGTAATTCCAAATGCGGTAGCTGAATTATACCGACTGCCAATAAAACCACCACCCATAGATAGGTGAAATTCCCATGTCTCTAAAGTGTCTCGCAAATGACTCATATTGGTAAGTAGATGCACGGGGCGGTCTGCTTTTAGGGTCATGTCATTTGACATAGTCACTACACTATCGCGCTGAGCCTGAGTAGTAACTGCCATAAGGAGTAAGGCAAATAAAAATGCGATTTTTTTCATTTAGTGACGATTATGAATGATTTGCTGCTCAAAAAAATGAATTCGTTTCGATTAGAAAAAAATAAATATGAGTAGGAGAAAAACCAAAAGGGTTGATACGATTATTTTACTGGCTGGTATAGGCTTAAAACGATCCCAGTCTTCGGCGCTGTCAAAACGTCGTTGAATGCGGCGTTTCACCTCGCTGTTCTTCATTGCTGTTGGTGGTGTTTCCAACAGGTTACCATCAGCATCAAAACGGGACACATAGTGAAAAGTTGGTTTCTCCCGTCTACGGAAGAGGTCCATTAAAGTCATTTTTTGGCGTTGTTGACGTTCCTCTCGGTCTATGTCACGCACTCTGCGCTGGAAGTATTCGAGATCACTATCAGTTTCGGATGTGGTATTTATTATTAAAGATTCATTCTTTTCTTTGTTCTCGGATTCAATCTTGTATTTCATCTTCAACTTTTCCCAATCTTCCTTCTCTGGATCGTAGAACCACGGTTTATAGTGGAATTGCCTGGGTTTAGGCGTATAAAACATCGGCATAATGTAATGGTTTTCAGTTGATAATTGATGGTTGAAAATGGGATTGCCTACAAATTGCTCTTAAGAATGCGGTTCCAACGGATTTTTCGGGTGTCTTTGTCTTTGGAGTAAATAACCATTGAGGCGCGTCCTACGATGTGATCCTCTGGCACAAATCCCCAGAAACGGCTATCCGCGCTATTGTGGCGGTTGTCTCCCATCATCCAGTAGTAATCCATCTTGAATGTGTATTCTGTCGCCTCTTTATCGTTAATAAATATTTTGTTGTCGCGAACTTCTAATTTGTTTTGTTCAAAAAAAGCAATTGCTCGGCGATATAGGGGCAGATTATTCATGTCTAGCTTGATAGTCAACCCTTTAGAAGGGATTTGGATAGGTCCGAAATTGTCAACTGACCAAGAGTATCCCTCTGAGTGGGGGAAAAGAGTAAGTCCCGAATAACCAGCGATTTGAGACAAAGGCATAATCTCCGCCACTTGTGGATTTGTTTTTAGTTGTTCTACCATCGTAGCAGTCAGTGGCACAGTGTAATAATCGGACATTTGACGTAGTGCCTCCTCTCCTACTCCAATGGCGTAGAGTCTGTTGAATACCGTGTCTCTGTTTATAGCCATAGTGGGTCTCAGGTTGACGAGCCTTAGGCTATCATGCATATACTCCATTGGGAATAGCTCTAGAAATGGCAGTTCGTTCTTCAATCTCTCAATTTGCCTGTCGCTTAAGAATAAATAATCGGCACCAGAGATAGCAACAAGGTCATCCTCTGAAACTCCAACATTTCTGAAGACTTTCTCGTCTTGAAGGTATTTCATTTCTGCCAATGCATTGGGGTCGCTTCCCATAGTTATCATTGACTGTACATACTCCCCAATTGATTGTTGCATTTTGATTGCATACAAGTATTGTCGATCAGCAGGATTCTCAATAGGTGAACCATTGATGTAGACTTGCTGGCTCTTGATTTCAAGCGTCTCGCCAGGCAAGCCTATACAACGCTTGATAAAGTTCTCTCTCTTGTCGATGGGACGCACTACAATCTTTCCAAAATGAGTACGGTCCTTGTAAACGGTCTCGCGTCCATGCTCACGTATAAGGTCATAATATGAGGCATTACTCTGAAATGCAGTACACACTGTGTCGCCATCAGGATAGTTGAAAACAGTCGCATCAAAACGCTCCACTTTCCCCAAACCCGGGTATCGGTGATAGGGCATTTTTATCCAAGGAAGGAATGAATTGACTTCTCCATTGGTAAATGGTATGACATTATGAATAAGTGGTATTGCCAATGGGGTCATTGTGGAGCGAGGACCGTATGCCATCTTGCTTACCATCAGAAAGTCACCCACAAGGAGAGATTTCTCCATAGAAGATGAGGGTATCTTGTATAGTTCAAAACACTTTCCACGAATAAGCATGGCTGCTATCAAGGCAAACACAATGGCATCGAGCCATTCTCGGCTTTTGGAATACTTCACACTATTGGCTGCTTCGGGTCCAAGGTATTGCAAATCGCTCAATCCTAAATAAGGAAGATATGCGAATGGAAAGATAACAGCTAGTGTCTGCTCCCAGAAATTATGGCGACCAAATACTTTAGCTGTCTCAACAACGAGCATCAAGAATGTAAATATATTGATGGCGGGGATTAAGAAGTATATGTACCATTTCCAATTTTTACCACAGATCTTTATCCATAGTACAATATTATAAACAGGAATCAGCGCTTTCCATGGTGCCAATCCGACTTTCTTAAATATGAAGCATAACCCAACGAATGGGAAGATGATGTAAATCAGAGCGAAAAGATTGTATAGCATTTGTTAAGGTATATGTTTATTTTTTATTGATATTGTTCTGAACGTTTTGATGTGTATATGGTAAGAGTATTATGTCTCCATTTGCTTAAACATAATTTCTCATTAATGTCATTCTGGTTGGTTCAACATAATATTATTTGTAAACGTTAAACAGGATACATTATTGTGTTAATAGCGTTCAAAAGTGTTTTTTTGTCGTTTTCCCAATTGAGTTCTGTGGCTGCTACTGCAAAACGGCGGTGTTTTTCTTCTTCGTCTATTGAACTCCAATAGTCAATAGTTTCCCTTATTATAGAAGCCATCGATTCTGGTTTTGGCCATAGTGATGTTTGGGTTTTTGAGTCGAAAGGTGCTGGTGCCATCAATGTACCTATGCCATATCCATCCACAATGGAATGTATTTCAGGAAAGTCTGTTGCCAATACAGGAACACCAGCTTGAACAAAATCGGCAATGCGATTGGGAAATGAATAATAGTAATTTAGCCCACGGTTCTCGAGCAGAGATAATCCCAAATCAGCTTGTTTTGTCAAATTGCGAAGTACTTTTGGTTCTAGACGGCCCAAGAAAGTAATGTTATTACATCTCATCTCATGCGCACGCGCGCATAGTTCATCATATTTATCACCAACTCCAGCGACAACCATATGACATTCTTCAAGTATCGGCATCGCCTCCATAACAGCCTCAATGCCTCGTCCTATATTAACAGCTCCTTGATATAAAAGAATTTTCTTGGAGGATTTGATATCTGTTATTGTAGTTATTATTGTTTTGACTTGTTGCAACTCTTCTTCTGCTTCTTCTTGTTTCATTGGCACATTCCTAACAACAGCCATACTAATACCATACCGGTTCTTGTATATGTCTGCTATTGATTTGCATACTGTTGCAGCTGCCATTCTCTTGTTTTTGGCAATACGGGGAAAGATATAGTCTTCTATTCCTTTCCAAAAACGTTTTATGCGAGGTCGCCCCACCAACTCCGGCACTTCGGGAAACATCTCATGTGCATCAAAGAATAGTGGTTTGCCTCTCAAACGTGACGCAACATAACAAGCAGGCAACGTGTCTGTGTCGTTAGAATAGTATGCATCTGTTCGAGCAAAGAGCAAACGTAGTATCAAACGGATGTTATATTCTGCATAAAAGACCGCCTTCTTCTTGAAAAATAGAATCATCCGTTCCGTATGATATGGCCGCTCAACGGGTTTGCTGTTTGGCAAGAGTCTACCAATAAGCGTAACGTCATATCCTGCTTCCTTCAAAGCCATGCAAGAACGGTGTACACGTTGGTCGGTAACCAAATCATTGGTGACCGCCATCATAATGCGATAACCGGTATTTCTGTTTTTGTTGTCCAATGTTTTTTTAGTGACAGAAGTTAGAAGAATTAATCTATTAAGCAATAAACGATTAGGCAGTTCCTTGTTTTTTGACTGCAACTTGCAAAAATACATTTTTTTTTCAAATTGAAAAAAGTTGTTACTTTTGCAAAATATACCTTAAACCATAAATCACAAATATAAAATTGAATATTAATATAATAAATGAAAAATCTAGTTATCGTTGAGTCTCCAACAAAGTCTAAAACCATCGAGAAATTTCTTGGTAAAGACTATACTGTGATGTCTAGCCGCGGTCATATACGAGACCTTGCCAAGAAAGAGATGAGCATTGATGTAGAGAACAATTACGAACCCGAATATCAGATATCTGAAGAAAAGACAAAACTAGTCGCTGAATTAAAGAAAGCGGCCAAGAGCGCCGATATGGTTTGGCTTGCATCCGATGAGGACCGCGAGGGAGAAGCTATTGCATGGCACCTTCGCGAAACTCTTGGCCTCAAGCCCGAGAAGACTAAACGAATTGTATTCAACGAAATCACCAAGAATGCCATTCTTCATGCCATCGAGAATCCGCGCGATATTGACATGAACCGCGTTGACGCCCAGCAGGCTCGTAGAGTCCTCGACCGACTTGTGGGATACGAAATCAGCCCCATTCTTTGGAGTAAAATCAAACCTGCTCTAAGTGCTGGTCGTGTTCAGAGCGTAGCTGTTCGTCTAATTGTTGAACGCGAGGAGGAAATCCGCAACTTCAAGAGCCAAAGTTACTTCAAGGTTACTGCCACGTTTATTAATGCTGAAAAGAGAAGCATTTTTGCCGAGCTCAGCACCCGTTTCGATACTGAAAAAGAGGCCAATGAATTCCTTAGCAATATGGGCGACACAGGATTCGAGGTTTCTCGTGTTGAAACAAAACCTTCTCATCGTAGCCCTGCTCCTCCCTTCACCACATCTACTCTTCAACAGGAGGCCAGCCGCAAACTAGGTTACTCGGTTGCTCGCACTATGCAAATCGCCCAGCAACTCTATGAATCGGGCTTTATTACATATATGCGTACCGACTCTACCAATCTAAGCGAAGTGGCTCTCGCTATGGCCAAGCAGCAAATTACTGCAACCTACGGTGAACGCTATGTCAAAACCCGTCGATATCACACCAAGGTCAAAGGCGCCCAAGAGGCTCACGAGGCTATCCGCCCCACCGATCTTTTGGCGACCGAAATAAACGTCGAAAGTGCTCAACGACGTCTTTACGAACTTATTTGGAAACGCACCATTGCATCGCAAATGGCTGATGCCGAACTTGAGAAAACCACCATCGACATTAATATCAAAAATCGTCAGGAAAAGTTTTCTTCTTCTGGTGAACAGGTTCTTTTCGACGGTTTCCTAAAGGTGTACCTTGAATCGACTGACGATGAGGAAGAGCAAATTACTAACCTCCTGCTTCCAACAGTAAAGAAAGGTGATGCCCTTGACTTAGAGATTGCCGAAGCCACACAGCACTTCACACAGCACCCTCCACGCTACACCGAGGCAAGTCTTGTAAAGAAATTGGAAGACCTGGGGATTGGCCGTCCGTCAACATTTGCTCCCACTGTATCCACCATCCTTAAACGTGAATATGTCATCAAAGAGGACCGCGCCCCTCAACCTGTCAATATCACCACTCTTACTCTCACTCCAGGCAACCCTGTGGTTCGTAACGAAAAGCTCGAGAATCTAGGAGCCGAGAAAGGCAAACTCTTCCCAACAGACATCGGAACTATTGTCAATCAATTCCTTATGGAACATTTCACCGAAATTATGGATTACAACTTTACAGCTAAAGTTGAGAAAGATTTCGATGATATTGCCAACGGCAACCAGCAATGGCGTACTGTCATTGACCAATTCTATGTTCCATTGCATCGCAATGTGAAGCAGACTCAAACCCACTCCAAACGTAATAGCGGCGAACGTCTTCTCGGTATCGACCCTGCTTCTGGCAAGAATGTTTATGCCAAAATCGGCCGTTATGGAACCCTCATTCAAATAGGTGACACCAATGCGGACGAAAAGCCTCGTTTCGCTTCCATGAAGAAAGGTCAGAGCATAGAGAGCATCACTCTCGATGAGGCTCTTGATCTATTCAGCCTTCCTCGTACCATTGGTGAGCACGAAGGTAATGAAATAGTCGTCTCTATTGGACGATTCGGACCTTACGTTCGTTACGATGGCAAGTTCTATTCTCTTTCAAAAAACGACGACCCCTACACCATTACTCTCGAGCGCGCACTTGAGCTTATTAAACAAAAAATGGAGCAGGCAGCCGAAAAAGAGCGCATCAAGGAACTCTTTCCACATGAAATCGGTGAATATGAAGGTGAAAAGGTTGTCGCCAACATCGGCAAGTTCGGGCCTTACCTCACCTACAAGAATGAGAATTATCGCCTACCAAAAGAAGAAGTCGAACCCGAAAAAATTACTCTTGCTCATGCTGTTGCAATCATCCGTGAGATGCAAGAAAAGAAATCCACTAAAAAGCGTAAAACACGTTAGCGTTTGCGTTTAACTAAAAAAAATCCTGCATAAAGATTTATATGCAGGATTTTTTTGTGCGGTTATGGAACAAGTATCTGCTCAGTTTACAATAAACATTTGTTTCTGAGAGCTGCAACAAAGTTATGAATATCTTCTTCGGTTGTGTCAAAAGAACACATCCAGCGCACCACATTGGCATCAATATCCCAGTCGTAAAAGAAATAATCATTCTGCAAAGCCGTCCATATTTCACGTGGCAACTGGACAAAGACGCTATTAACTTGAACGGGATACATCACTTTGACACAATCCACCTTACTTACCTCTTCAAAAAGAAGCTTCGCCATACGGTTGCTGTGCTCTGCGTTTCGACGCCATAGGGGTTCTCCCTCTTTCTCGGAGAGATACGCCTCGAATTGAGCCGCCATGAAACGCATTTTTGAACATAGCTGCCCCATCTGCTTACGTCTATACTTCAATTCCTGGTCGAGTACGGGATTGAGGATTACAGCTGATTCTCCCATAAGGAGACCATTCTTTGTTCCTCCAAAGGAAAGGCAATCGACTCCGCAATCGGTTGTCATTTCACGAAATGAGCATCCAAGAGCTACTGCAGCATTGGCAAGTCTTGCACCATCCATGTGGAGATACATGTTATAGTTGTGAGCTAGCTCTGCGAGTGCACGTATTTCATCAAGAGTGTAAAGGGTTCCCAACTCTGTGCTCTGGGCAATAGATATGGCACGCGGTTGAGAATGGTGTTCGAATCCAAAGCCATGAAGTTGTGTGCGAACCAGTTCGGGTGTAAGTTTGCCGTCGGGTGTGGGTACTGTAAGGAGTTTACATCCTACGATTCTCTGGGGTGCACCACATTCGTCTACATGAATATGGGCAGTATCTGAACATACAACGGCATGATGTGAAAGACACATTGCATCTATGCAGAGAACATTTGCTCCTGTGCCATTAAATACAAAATAAACAGATGCCTGTTGTCCGAAAACCTGTTTGAACATTTCTACTGCATGGGCACAATATTCATCGTCTCCGTATGCCAAAGCATGTTCTACATTGGCGTCGGCAATTGCTTTCATTATTTCAGGACTGATCCCGGAGTGATTGTCACTGCCAAATCCACGTTTCATAGCATGTTTATGTTAAATTGTTGTGAGTTTTAAGAACTTAAATTGTTAGATAAGGTGACAATATATAACATTTCGAATATCAAAATATTGCACTCTTTAATACGGTTTATAATAGTTACTCAACAAATTTGTACCGATTTATGAAACATTATTTTATCAACTACCCTTTGCACCCCAAAATTTTGATGTCATATCTTGCATCTTACCATGGTTTACTCGATAGAGGCGCTGATTGGTATTACGGTTCTTCAAAGGACCAAGATGTTTTAGGTATGGCCCTAGTTTTATATAATCAAAATTGTCAAGGTCTGCGGCCGGAGAGAGTGTGGTTCGACCACTGTACCACGCTGTATGGAGTTTTGGATAACTCTTGCGCAGGTGGCTCATCAAACGGTCTATTTCGGCAGGAATGGCATCTCCGCCCATCAAAGCGACACATGTGATGTTTTGGTGTTGGTGGTCAATCATCTTGTCAAGAGCATCCTCCGTGAGAGGCTCGCCTATGTCCCTCCATAAGTACTGCGAATGGCACCCAGGACAACGGCATGGGCATCCTGTGATATTTATTGCTAAGGATACCTCACCAGGAATCTCCTGAAAAACAACGTCACTATTTAAATACTTGAGCAAGATTGATTTGGTGTTTGGGATTTAAAGAATTGGATGTATTACGATTATTGTTTGTCCGATTATTCCATTGTTGCATAATGGCGTCGGGCAGCTTCCTGCTGACGAGGCATAGAGAAGTTACTGACTCTCTTCAGATAGCCAATTATACGTGTCATGTAGTCAACATTAGATGAATGGCAAACAGGGCACTCCTTCAAATAGCGTTTATCAATATGGCCGCAATCGTTGCAGATAGTGTTTGGAATGTTGAAAGTGAAGTAATTGCATCCCTCTTTTGCTGCAACATGGAGTAAGTGCAGATATTGCTCCTGAGTCAGGTGCTCTTCAAGATTGCAATGTAGTGCGCTACCGCCAGTAAGGTGTTCAATATATGGCGCACCATGTAGGCGGAACTTCTCGAGAACCGAAATCGAGGGGTCTTCTACAATATAGAAATAGCTATTGTAGCAGTCGCGAGGCACAAAGTAGCCATCTTCGCGATCCCATTTGGCATGCTTGACGCCAACATTCTCGGCAGGAATCATCTCGCAGTTGAACATCACCTCTTTTGTCCTGTATTCCTTATTCTTCTTTTCAACTAATCCAAGTACGGTTTGGACAAAGTTTTTGTAGTTGGGATTATCGTTGATAGTCAATCCCATAAATTCTGCAGCTTCAACCAATCCATTAACTCCAATCGTGAGGTACTGGCGGTTAATGTTGATGTATCCGGCATCGAAGAGAGGCAGCATTCCGTGACTTGCAAGCTCTTTCAGATTCTCGTTATATGCCAATTGAACTTTGTGGCAAAGGTCTATTATATCGGTCAGGAACTCCTTATAGTCTTTGCCGTTGTTTACGGCATACTGTATGCATCGGTTGAGGTTTATTGTCAACACGCTCTTTGAACCTGTCGAAACTCCTCCTGCACCAAGTGTATAGCTAAACCCATTGTCTGTAATCTCGTTGCGGAGGCGGCAACAGCTGCTAAGGGAGTCGGCATTGTCACTCATATAAGTGAAGAAGCTGTGACCTGCAGCATACATCTCGGCTGTAAATTCTGCCATCTCTTGGTCGACCATCTCACCGTCCTTGCTGAGCAATGCCATTGTCTCTACGGGGAAAGTGAGAACTGCCTTGGTACGTTCTTGATTAAACCAACGCATAAACCTCTTCTGCAGCCACTTAAGACCTTCCCAATCGGGTTCACTACCATCGGGAAAACGGAATTCGCCAAAAAGACTTTCGAAATAGGGCTTGTCGTAATATGCTATATTCCAAAAAACTGCCTGATAGTTGCGGGCGCCTGTAGGTTGGTTAAGTGTATATACTATCTGTTCGAAGCAGTCGGTGATGACTTTGTCGAGGGTACGGCGTTTAAGGCTGAGGTCGACAACATCGTCAGCGTGAGTATAGTAGTCCTTTCCGTAATCCTTTCCAATGAAATAGTTGAGGTACATCAGGAACTCAGGTGTGGCACAGGCACCACTAAGCATGCTGCTAACCATGAAAACCATATTGACAAAACCACCACAGAAAGACTTTAGGTTGGTGGGTGCCGTCGAATTACCGCCTATAGATGCTGTTCCGCTCAGTAGCCAAGGATACATCGTGATACTTGCGCAGTAGTTTGCAAGCGATGTTTCGTCGTTCTTATAAATAAAATGATGGGTCAGCAAGTCGATATATCTGTCTGCCAGCTCTTTGCCGAACATCACCTTTATGCGGTCGGTGAGCAGACGACGGTTAAGGCGGATAAAACTCGATTTTGGCAATTCGCCAATAAGCGTAGCTATATTCTTGTGTTCAACGTTGGCGTTGGCGTCGTATTTTGAGCCTGTTGCTGCATTGGCTGCCTCACAATAGTCGGCCAGGAAACGAAGTTTTTCCATTGTCTCGCGGTCTTCGGTATGGCGTTGGCGATAGAGCATAAAACTCTTTGCTACCTCGTATTGGCCTTCTTTCATGAGGGCAACCTCTACCTGGTTCTGGATTTCCTCCACCGTGATGCCGTTGTGGATGTCAAGGTGCGAGAGGATGCTCGAGAGGGTCCCAAGGTCAATGGGTTTCTCTACCGAGTTGAATGCCTTTATGATGGCATTCATGATTTTGTCAAGCGAAAAGCGTTCGGCAATGCCATCTCGCTTTGTGATTGTTAGCAAACTTGTTTCCATCGATGTTTTTTTCTTTGTTACGCGAAAGAATTTTATATGTATTTGACGAGACAGGTAATCTGGCTTAATCACAGTTGCGCGTCAGCTCGCGATTTTCACGCGATTCCCCTTCTCGTCAATCTATTTCCAAAGTGCTCACTTTGAATGGGAGACGATGCGTTGACAGCCATTAATAAGTGATTTTTGTGTTTGCAAAATTACTACAAATGATATAATGCCACAAATAAAGTTCTTAACCTCACTATGTTAATAAAATGTTTGTGCGTCTATTATTACCTGAATAACTGATTGTTGTATGGGTATTGACAACTCATATTGTTGTTTTTTTCACCTTTCTTTAAACTTCAATCTGCTACCATATATTATAACCTATCATACTCTAAAGCATTCTTCTTTGACCCTTATCGAAATTATTATTTGTTGTCATTTTTGATTCTCAATTTTCATTTTTGAGACTCAATTGTGGAACAATAATGATGAGTGAAAAACACTATATATCAGAAAATAAGGAAATCAACAAGTTTTTAACAATATTGATTGTCAGCAAGATATGCAAAAACTTCTCCTTGGGTGAATAAAAATTTTTGAAAAAAGAATCATTTTTTTACCAATTTTTATTTTTTTTCGTAATTTTGCATTCTCAAAACGTGAAACATACATATAAAAATAAACAATCAAAAAAACACAAAAAATTATGACAAAAGCTGAAATCGTAGCTTCAATTTCCGACAAAACCGGTATTGAGAAAGTAGCCGTTCTGGCCGTAGTAGAAGAGTTCATGACCACCGTTAAGGATGCCATGATTAGTGGAGAGAATGTTTACCTGAGAGGTTTCGGTAGCTTCATTATCAAGCGCCGCGCAGAGAAGACTGGTCGTAACATCAGCAAGAACACTTCTGTTATTGTTCCTGCTCACAACATCCCCGCTTTCAAACCCGCCAAGACTTTCCTCAACGAGGTTAAAGACAACGTAAAATAAGCATTTTACGCATTAATAAAAAAAAATCCCACATCAAAAGATGTGGGATTTTTTTTGTTATTTGGCAACCAAAAAATGATAACCTATAAGTTCATAGTCAATCACGAACTATATTCATCTATTCGCCTGCTATCTTGACAAATGATTTTACTGGAGCTATGGAATTGATTCTTTCATGATCGTATAGATCGGGAAATTCAACGAGGAAAATAAACTCGCGTACCTTCACCTTATACTCTTTGCCATCAAGTATTATTTTTTCTTTGTTGAGGGCTTCGGCGATGCCAATAGCCGTGCCTCCAGTTGCCAAAACATCATCGAAGAAAGTCAGATAAAAGGTGTCCCCTTCCGGTTTTCCTGCCGCAATGTCCGAGAGGCGGTAGAACACTTGGTCGGCTCCATATTCCTTCATTATGTCAACCTTACGAAGATCGCCTTCTGCGTAAGGGAGCTTTCCTTTCTTGCGTATGGGGATAATATTCTGAACCTGTTTCGATTGCGTCAATAGAGGTGCGGCAAATAGGAACCCACGAGCTTCAACGGTAATGATGTTTGGAGTATGTGTGTTTTGGTCAATATCGGATATGAGTTGTGAGAATGCTTCCTTGTTCGATAGAAATGGTATGATATCTATGAAATCTATGCCTGGTTTAGGGAAATCGGGATAGTGGTTTATTACTTCTAAATAGTTCATTGTTCGGTTGTTTAACTGTTTGATTGATTAAATGTTTAGAGTGCAAATATACGAAATTATTTTTTATGGGATAGAAATTGGGGCAGAATTGAAAATAAATGGTTATTTTTGCAAAGTGATTATTGTGTTGCAAAAAATATGAAGAAACTGTATTTCATATCATTATTTTTACTTGTGACGTTGATGGCGTTGCCCACTAAACTGCATGCTCGTCAAGAGTTGCATCTTAGCCCTTATGCCTATGCCAGCATTATTACTTGTGGACCTGGTAACGAATTCTACGAGTGCTTCGGTCATAGTGCTTTGCGTGTGTGCGATACGGCTAATGATATCGACTTGGTTTTCAACTATGGAATCTTTGACTTCGATGTCAAGGGTTTCTACTTCAAATTCTCTCGCGGCACTCTCGACTATTGTCTTGCGGTTCAGTCGTATAGAAATTTTATGTTTGAATATGAGTACTATGGGCGTGCTGTTTTCGAGCAACGCTTGAACCTGACAAATGAGGAATGTTGTCGTCTTTTCAGCCTTCTGATGGAGAATGCTCTCCCCGAAAATAAGTACTATAAATATGATTTCTTCCGCGACAATTGTGCAACAAGGGTCGACGACATGATCGAGATAGCTCTTCTGGAAAGGAATATGGTTGTGGGAAAAGCCCAAACAGAAAAGGTTACTTATCGCGACTTGCTCTATAAATATAATGTATCCATGCCCTGGTGGCAGCTTGGTGTTGACATTCTGCTTGGCGCTCGCTGCGACAGATGGCTGGATGCCAGACGTATGCGTTTCATACCGATGGAGATGATGTCTCAGTACGACTCTGTTCTGTTTACCGACGGAAGCCGTGTGGCTCAAGAAGAAAGCCAACTCCTTACCGACAATCGTACTCCTTTGGCAAAGGGCATCTCTCCTACTCTTGTTATGTGGCTGATTTTTGCTCTTGTGGCTGTTTTGTCTCTCTATGCCGAAAAACGTGGGTGGCGGCTCTATTGGCTCGATGGAACTGTTTTCTTCTTGGCTTCTTTTATTTCGCTGCTGTTGCTATTCTTGTGGTTTGGCAGCGACCATTGGTGTACTAAATGGAACATGAACTTGCTGTGGGCCAACCCGTTGCTAATATGGCCGTTGTTGCGACTCCGTAAACCGCGAAAGGCCGACTGCCTACCTATGATTGCCATATTGCTCGTGCTTATTGTCGGTTGGACATTTTGGCCGCAGCACTTCAATGGTGCTGTTTTGCCGATTGTGCTGATCATTTTGATTCGTCTTTCCGTGAGGCTTAAACATATCACCAACTCTAATGTAACTCTAACCTAACTCTAACTTAAGTCTAACTTTACTCTAACTTATTCCAACTTCATAATTCTATACTAAGTTCAAGACCTTAAACCCTTATCGAAATAACAATAAAAAAACTATAAATCACATGCTTAAACGTTTTTCAACAGTTGTTGCGTTGCTTGCTGCCGTATTTGTATGTTCAGCGCAACAAAGCGAAAGGATTCCTGACAAGACCAAATACAAAGACGCCCATCAGGTGACTATTTTTGACTCCACAAGAGTTGTCATGGAGGAATCAGGCCTTAGTCATGTTTATCAACACAGGCGTATCTACATGGCTGACTACAAGGGTTGTAGCGACAATAATGTCGTGAAGATGGATTACGACCCTCTGTCGGCTTACGTCGAGATTCGCAAAGTTCTTGTACATCGCTACTATTCTGGCAAGACCGATACCGTTTCTCTCTACAAGTCTATCACCGACATTACTTCCAGCAGTTTGAAGAAACAGCAAGGTTCCTCGGTAATGCAGATTTCAAAAGCCAACAAAAAAATCAGCAAGGTATATGACTATATCGCTCCTGCACGCATGATTTACTGGGGTGCTTCGCAAAAAATGGTTGAGGTTGGCCATCTCGACCCTCGCGACGAGGTCGAGATTTGGACCTACCGCAAGGGTTACACATACGCTCTTCTCAAAGATGACGACAGCCGCTACATTCCACCAATGCGTGGCCATTTCTACGACATTGTTCCTTTCTGGAGCGACCAACCAATCGTGGAGAAGGTCTATAGTGTCGATGTGCTGACTTCTAAAAAGCTACGCTTCAGCTTCTACAACGATTTTACTAACGTCTCTATCGACTCTTCCGTCAACGGCGACCGCACCGTCTACACATTCCGCCGTCACGATATCGAGCCTCTTAAGCATGAACCTGCAGCATTGGCCGACAATGACATGCAATGCAAGCTTTTGCTGAGTACTGCCCCCAATTGGGAGTCGAAGTCGATGTGGTTTTATGGCGTCAACGAGGATTACGGCAGTTTCAAGAGCACTCCTGAGGTCACAGCCAAGGTGCGTGAACTTCTCCAACCTGCCAAGAGCGAACAAGACAGCATTAGCATCCTCACCCATTGGGTGGCCGACAACATCCGCTATTGTGGCATCTCGATGGGCGAAGGCGAAGGCTATACTCTCCACAACGCCGAAATGAACTTCACCGACCGATGCGGTGTCTGCAAGGACAAGGCCGGCATGCTGGTTGCCATGCTTCGCGCCGCTGGTTTCAAGAGCTATGCCGCTATGACTATGGCTCATGAGCGCATCGACCGCATTCCTGCCGACCAATTCAACCATAGTGTCTGTGTTGTTCAACACCGCAATGGTCAATATGAGTTGCTCGACCCCACATGGGTGCCTGGTGTCAGAGAGTTGTGGAGCAGCGCCGAACAGCAGCAGGGATACCTGATGGGATTGCCTAATGGTGCCGACCTGATGGAAACTCCTGTCTCGCCTGCCGAAAAACACTATGTCCGCATCTTTGGCAACACAAAAATCAAAAAGGATGGTACTCTTGAGGGCTCTTTGACCATCACGGCCGAAGGTCAGAGCGATGCTGCCGTTCGTGGTGTCTTCAAAGCCCGTCAAAGCGAATGGCGAAGCAACCTCGAAAAGGAGCTCCTTCGCATCGCCCCCAATGCAACTATCAAAAGCATCACGCATACCGACGAGGATCGTTATCTCGAACAACCAGTAAGCATCACCTACTCTTTTTCTATCCCCAATTACGCTACTTTCGATGGCAATTCTTTGATATTCATCCCTCTTTCGGCTCGCAATTTCTATCGTCGTGCAATGGGTCACCTCTCGTTCGACACTACCCTCGTTGAGCGTACCCAACCTTTTGCCGACCGTTGCTCTCGTCTGGTCGACATCAAGGAAACCATCACCCTGCCTGGCAACTACACCACAATGGATTACTACGCCAAAATACCTGGCGTCGTGTCTCCTGCTGTCAACTACGGCTGTGGTTTCCAAATCGATGGCAACAAGTTCATCTTTGGCGAAACGGTTATGTTAAACAAGCGTGTTTATGATGCAACCGATTGGCCGGCGTTCCGCCAAGCTGTTGTCAATCAAAACACTGTTGCCTCAACTCCTGTCATTCTTTACAAATAACGTTTAATGCTGATGTATATGAAAAAATTAACCAAGATATTGATTTGCGCAAGCTTATTCTTCAATTTCCACTTTTCTATTATGGCTAAAGATGCCGAATACCAGCTTATCCGCCGCACCTATACCGTTAACGATGACGGAACTGTCGACATCCGCTTCCGCAAGGAAATCAAGCTCTTGAGAAATAGGGCTATAACTGCCTATGCCGACAAGGGCGAGACATTCATCCTCTACAACCCTGCCATCGACCAACTGACTATCAACGAGAGCTATACCATCCGACCCGACGGCAGTCGTGTGCAGACACCCAAGAATGCTTTCATCGACCAGCTTCCGCGCGAATGCCAGGATTGCGGCCGATACAATGGTATCCGCGAACGTGCCGTTATCCATACTGCTTTGGAGTATAATTGTATTATTGTCCTTGATTATACCATCCATCGCAAAACTGACTATCTCGACGAACAGATTATCTTAAGCGAGGATTGTCCTATCAAGAAATATGAATTCATATATAATATTAACGCACGCACACAAGATAGTCGGCAGTTTGGATTCGAGACAAAGAATCTTCCCAAAACTCACAAATTTGTCAAGAATCAGGAAAAAGCTTGGCATCTGGTGTTGACCAACATTCCCCAAACTTTCAAGGAGAGTTACATGCCTCCCGCAAAGGATTTATACCCCTCGGTCTCTATTCGTTTCGGCTCCAACAACAATCAAGTCAACAACGACGAGCTTCTCCCCGAAGCCAAATATGTTGTCAATGAGCTATTTGATAATGACCCAATCACTTGCGTGACTAATATTCGCAACTATGTTGCTGACAATATCAAGGTGAACGATATTCCTGCCTCTCTCCTCGCCTATCGCACCTCGACCGCTAAAGAGACTTTCCTATCTGCTTGCGGCACTCCTGCCGACAAGAATATCCTCCTTGCTGCTTTGCTGCGCCAAGCAGGTTTCAAAGCCCATACCGATATGAGGCACGTTTTCGTCACCATTAAGGAGAAAAATGCCGAAATGGATTACCGCATCACGGCAAACATGAAATCGCCTCTACGTCCCGATGGTGCTGCCGTCGACGAACAGCGAACCATTGAGGTTGACGAAAACCTCCCTTGGCAAGGAAAACACATTGGCGGCGGTATTCAACAGATGGTTCTCCCCACCGTTGCTGGCAGCATCAGCATCGCCCCCGCCCGTCTTACAAGCGACCGCAAGGCTCCTCTTCTTGTTCGCAACTGCAACGAGAAATACACTTACAGAATTTCTCTTCCTCGTACCCCAAATCACCGACTTGTGGGCAAACCAGTTGACATCAACTACACCAAGAAAGGCATCGGCAGCATCCGTATCAGCATCAGCCAAGAGCATCCTGGAGCTGCCGTTGTGGTTGTTCGCGAACTCAACATCGATGTCCCAGACGGTATCGTGACTCCGAAACAATACAACGATTTCCGCCAATTGATTCAAGATTGGAATACTTATAAAACAATCATGATTAAGTAACCGATTGGCCCAAAGCGAATTGTAATCAAAATGCAACCAAAAATTATCAGCGGTCAGATTTTTTTCTTGCCGCTGTAATTTTTTGCCACACTTAAACGTATATTGGGTGATTATAAATATTAAATCCTCTCCGTGACCACCTGCGAATATAACGACTGCGTTAAACAATTCAGCGACGACCTCTATCGCTTTGCCCTTCGCTACACAGGCGATGGCGACACGAGTCGTGATGCTGTGCAAGATGCATTCGTTACACTCTGGGAACAACATGACGAACTGAAATTCAAAGGTGTAAAAGGCTATCTGATTCGTGTCCTCTACCGCATTCTTGTCAGTATTCATCGCCATGAAATGGTTTGTCGCAACGCTCGCGACAATCTAATGCCGAAACAGGAGAACTACGAGCAGCATCACACCTTCGAGCTACACGATGCCATGCAGAAAGCCCTCAAACAACTGCCCGAGATTCAACGCCAACTGCTCTTGCTCAAAGATTTGGAAGGTTACGATTATGGCGAAATGGCTGCAATAACAGGAATAAACGAACAGCAAGTGGGCGTCTATCTGTTCAGAGCAAGAAAACGAATGAGAGAATTACTAACAGCAGAAAACCTAAAACCCGTACCCTGAACCTTGAAACCAGAAACTTGAACCCTGAACCTTGAAACCAGAACCTTGAACCCTGAACCTTGAAACCAGAAACTTGAACCCTGAACCTTGAAACCCCAAAACGAGCCGTGCTCAGCTCGTTACCTAAAACCTTAAACTTGAAACCTGAAACGGCCGAAGGCCACCTGAAACCCCTAACCCATTTACCATGATAAACAACGATAATTACGAAGGCTACTTGATGCGCTATGCCGACGGCGAACTCAACGACAAAGAAGTCGCAATGGTTGAAGCATTCCTTGCCACCCATCCCGAACTCAGGGAAGAGTTGGAGGCAATCACAGCACCTTCGCTCAAGATAACTCCACCGCTTGTCACTATGCCCGACAAAAAGGCATTGATGCAACCCGTTGTCTCACCAATTTCTCGCAAAGCCATTTGGAGAACTATTGCAGCTGCAGTAGCTCTGCTTCTTGCTTTCGGCATTGTGCTGAAAATGGGACACCACCAAGAAAATCCCATCATCGCTAAAAACGATGTGTTTAAGCCTATTTCTGTAACCGATTCGCCTCTCCCCGACAGCCTTTATATCGGTCGCGGAAAACCCGCCCCTCTTTTGCTTGCCAAGCAGCATAAGGCAAAAGAAATGGTTGCCGAAAACAATTCCTCGTTGCAGCAATCTTCCTTGGAGGTCAATCAAGATGATGAAGCTCCTTTGAATGTTATGGAAACAACTATTGAAGACATTATCGAACCTCTTTTGGCCAACAATTCCACTTCCGATAATGACGATTCTCAATATGTTTCCCCTGCTCAAAACATGACTAATGATTCTCAAAACCACACTCCTGTTGCTCAAAGCATCTCTCCTGTAAGCAGAACCACCAACTTGACTGTTATCGAAACCGACCAACTTGTAACGCTAACGCCCAAACCTACCGACCGCCACGACCTCCGCGTGGGAAATGTGATTGAGAATAACAATATTGCCCTCGCCGCGGAGAAAGGGTTCATTGGCAAAGCGATAGATGCTGTCACTCGCTTTTTGATGCACCGCTCTGAAGACGGAAACGAGAAATGCCTTGCCTTCTCGGATTAGCAATCGCATCGTCAGATTTTTCAGATTTACAGTCATTAAGTTTTAATAAGACACCTTTACCAAAAACGAAAAACACATAAAACCATGAAAAAATTATTCATCCTCACTCTTTTGGCTCTAAGCACTACTGTCATAGCTCAAGAGATTCACCTTCCTGTTGTTCTGATGCAGCGTCTGCCATGGGCTCCTGCCACCATCAACGTCGGGGGCAAATGCTCCATCGATATCATCCTCGATACGGCCAATTACGTCGACATTATAACGGCCGGAACTTTTACAGAAGTCGACAGCATGAAATTCCCAACGGGCAAGATAACCCTCGACGAAACCACCAAACAGCTCACCATCGACAAAAGCATCAGCTTCAAGAATGGCATAAGGGTTCATACCACCTCTAAAGACATCATTGTCAACGCCATCGATTTCGCAAGCGTTATGCTGCGTAGCTCTTCTGGCAACAAAGCTGCTCTCAATCGTCTGGTGTTGAGAAGTGACAATCTTGCCATGATTGATGTGAAAACTCCTATCGAAGCCAACGATTCCGAAATCGAATCCAAAGGCAATAGCTGGATTCGCCACGACCTCTTAAGCGGACCCCAGAAAAACACCATCGTCAAAGGCAACGGTCGCATCGTTGAAATAGGTGAAACCAGCACTCGAATCCAAGAGTCGCCTTACAGCTATCTGTTCAACCCTGACCATTCTTCGTTCCCTTTCTTTATGGATTTCTCCTTTGGCGCCGCAACTCTCGGCAGCTTCCCATTTTACAACCCCTATGCCAAGGGCAGTAACTTCAACTGGAGCATCAAATCACTCTCCTGTTTCAACTATCAGTTCTATGCCTCCGTATGGTCTAATAGCAATTGGAGCCTTATGTTAGGATTTGGAATGAAAGCTGAGGAATATAATGCCGACAACACTTACCTCGACCTTGTTGAGGACACCATTACCTCCAGTTTCTCTCTACAGGCTTTGGATGCCTCCTCTCTTTTCGCAAGCGAAGAACTCGCCAATGGCAAAATCCTCTGGAACAGTACCATAAGGGGTAACGTTTATATCATGATTCCCATCCGCTTCGAATGGCGTAGCCGAGCCGATTATAAAGGTTTACGCATCGGAGCCGAACTGCATCCATCAATGGCAATAGTATCCAAAAATGTTGTCATTAGGCATTTCGGACACTATGCCGACAAAAACATGCAGGCATCGACCTCCAACGATAAGATAGGCAAACTCATCAACCCCTTCCGCCTCGATATGCGACTGACGGCAGGATACGGCAAAGTCGCTTTCTTTGCCCAAACCTCTCTCACGCCCCTCTTCCGCACCAAAACCGATAATCCCGTCAGCAAACCCATGCTCAACGAAAAACTATTCCCAACATCGTTTGGTATCACATTATCCTTCTAATATCAATTCCACATATCAACATATCAACATATTAATAATGAAAAAAATCGCAACAATAATAGCCATCTGCTTGATGGTCTCCACGATAAATGCCCAGGAGTCTTCTAACAGCCTTCTCCATCGAACAAATCTCGAATTGGGCATGAAAATCCTCCCTTCCACTAACTTCAATTTTGGCGGAGGCTTCTTGAAATACCATCCCGAACGCTCTCTCGACCTGACGGTTAGTGTTAATATTTGGGAGTATTTCATGGTTGGTGCCACCCTTTCTCTGCAAGGTGCCTCCTCTACTGGCTTTTCCGGCACAACTTCTTTTTCCAAAGCCTCTGACATCGATTTTTACTATATCGGTTGGGACGACAACAAATACCATCTCTCTGGGGGAGTGATGATCGAGGCTCACACTATCCCTTTCAGCAAACGCTATATGCGTAATAATCTTTTGGGCTTCTTTGCTCATGCCGGTTGGGGATTGGGCGGCCAAGTCGATGGCTTTTGGTTCGGTTTCGGCGAGGAACTTCGTCTCTCCCGCCAACTGGTGTTCTCTCTCTCCCTCGACTACGGTAGCTTCCCTTTTGCATACTTGATAGGGGTTGCCGACAACGAGAGCAGCTGGCGCGTGGGGTTGGGCCTCAAGTTTAGTCTTCGTTAACAATATGTATTAAAAACTTTTTCTTATCTTTGCATTTCATATAAGAATACGCAACAATGTGTTAATCTCCTAATATGGAACAAGATAGCAAATGAAAAAGTTTTTGTCATACATCGTTTCCCATCTCCGAATCGTCTACCTGGTGTCAATTATGGCACTCACGGTGGCGTTGATTCTGGTGATGTTCCCCAACAACTTCACAAAAGTTGAATACGACCACACCGTTGGCTCTTTTTGGCGTAGCGACGACCTTTTTGCTCCGTTCGACTTCACCGTCCTCCGCACAGAAGAAGAGGCTAACCTCGATGCCGAACGCATCAAATCGCAGTCGGTACATTACTTCTCTGCCGACAGCAATGCTCAAATTGTTGCCCAATCGCGACTGCTCTCCCTCTCTCTTCCGCAACGACAGAAACAGATGCTCTCTCAGCTCGTCGGCATCGTCTATAGCGGCGACGGCTACTGCGATTCCAGCGCTCTTATTACGGGTCATCCCGTTGTGCTTCTCGATGGCAACATCGGCCGTCAAGTGCGAAATGTGGCCACCCCCGACGATGTGTTCTCCTACGTTGCCAACGCTATCAAGGATACCAACGAAGCACTCAAGATTACTAAGCTCCTCACCGATTCCATTCTTGTCCCCTCGCTTGTCTATGACGAGAACCGCTCTCATCTCGAGCTCGACACCCGTCTCTCTCAAGTGGGTTTCTCCAGCCGCAAGATTACTCAAGGCGAACTGATTGTCAGCAAGGGTCAGCGTATCGACGATGATATTTCACAAGCCATCACATCGCTCGAGCAAGAGGAATCCCTCCGCCGTACTGCTGAATTCAATCCTTTTCTTCACTATCTCGGCCTCGCCGTGCTTTGCATCATCGCCTTCGTGGCTCTTTACATCTTCCTCAAGAACATCAAGCACCCCATGCTCGAGGACCTCAAGAAGGTCACCTTCGCTTTCTTCATCGTCATCTTCATTTCAGCCATCGTCGCCCTTCTTGTACGCACCAATCCCGACTATGTGCTGATTGCTCCTATCTGTATGGTTCCCATACTGATGCGAATCTTTTTCGATATGCGTGTGGCTCTCTATATCCACATTGTGGCCGTTATCATCATCGGCAACCTTGTCCCCAACAGCTACGAATTCATCTTCTATCAGCTTGTGTCGGGCATGATGAGCATCATCACCGTACGCAACTTCGAGAAACGCAGCAGCTTCTTCGCCGTTGCACTCGTCATCTTCTGCACCTATTCTCTCATCTACATTGCTGGTGTGCTCAGCACCGAGACAACCTTCTCGAGCATCAACCCCGAACGGTTCCTCATTTTCTTCATCAGCGCCATTCTTACTCTCCTCGCCTACCCGCTCATCTTTATCTTTGAGCGCATGTTCGGCATGACCACCAACCTGACTCTGATGGAGATTTCGAGCACCAATACACCTGCCTTGCGCGAACTCTCACAGAAAGCTCCTGGCACCTTCCAGCATTCCATGCAGGTCGCCAACATAGCCGAAGACATCATTGCCGAAATCGGCGGCAACTCGCTCCTCGCCAAGGTGGGCGCTCTCTACCACGATATCGGAAAAATCAACGCTCCGCTCTATTTTACCGAGAACCAAAACAACGGCTTCAATCCTCACGACAACCTCGATTACGAGGAGAGTGCCCGCATCATAGTGCAGCATGTGCGTGATGGCATCAGCCTTGCAAAGAAGTTCCACCTCCCTTCCGAGGTGGTCGACTTCATACGCACCCATCACGGCACCACCGTTACCGGCTATTTCTACGCTCAGGCAAAGCTTCATCATCCCGACGAAGAAATCGACATCTCCAACTATCGTTATTTGGGTCCCACTCCCTATTCGCGTGAAACCGCCGTTGTGATGATTGTCGACTCTGTAGAAGCCGCCTGTAAAAGCCTCAAGGCTCACGACAAGGAGAGCATCGACAGAATGGTCGACCGCATTATCGACGACAAGATGTCCCACGACCAGTTCAACAACTGCCCCCTAACCCTTCAGGACATCAACCAAATCCGCACAATGCTCAAACGCCGCATGATGAGCATCTACCACGTACGCATCGCCTACCCAATGAAGTAATTCAGGCAACACATCAATCTATTAGTATCACAGTCGCCTCAAACAAAAGTTTAAGGCGACTTTTTTTGCGTTATTACCCAGAGAATCTTGACGTATGCGTTCGCCTCCCTTTCGTTCAGTGTGAGTTTGTCACCTAATCTTCCCAGACATTCACCAGGAACGCCGTACCTCAGTTTCAACACATCCTGGTCCTTGACAATCAAGGCGTCGTATAGACTTATGGGATCCCTCATCGTGTTCAGCACGTCTACCCGATGCCCCAAGTATCTCGTTGCTTTCTCAATGTCGCGTTCACCGATTGCCCTGTATGTGTTTTTGATGTCCTGTATCCTGACAGGTATCATCACTTTGTCTATACATTCCTTGTCCCTTACCCTGTTTGCGTACTGGATTATGCCGAGTCCTGTAGTGTTGATGATATATATTCTCGTTTTACGTCCGTCCATGTAGAGGTTTATACCGGCCTGGCCATAGACACTGAACATGGTTATCTGCGACTTCACCGTATGTTCATTCAGAATAATGTTGACATTCTCGTCATACCTGCTGTTGAACATGTCGACTTCCAGACCGTAGTATCTTTTCCAGTTCTCCTCGTCCTTGTAGTTCGCCCTATCTTTGAACACCAGCGCATAATGGTCTTTGTCGGCAATCCATTCCTTGATGTCCTGTATGACATATCCCAAATAGTCTCTGTGGTAGAAAACCATATCCGTTTTCACATTGGGTGCCTCCCGGGTTACCTTTATCTTGTAGCAGTCGAATTCCTGTGTCTCATAGCTCGGTGTGCCTGTCATCAGTATCTTCACCGCGCTGCTCTGCGGCAGGCAGCGTTTTATCTCGCTGATGCTTTCCAGCCGGTAGTCGTACATATACCAGGTGTGCACCTCATCGACAATCACATAGTCGAAAGGCAGCTTGTACATGCTGTGAAGCACAAAGGATTCCCAAGTTGTACAGATATTCTGGTTCCTTTCTATACAGTGCTTTATCGTGTCATACCGGTACAGGTTCTCTTCCTTGCTATCTGTGTCGATAATCACCCAGCCGTCAACGTCCTTGAAGCTGTCTCGGTTGATGCTCTTCATCGGGGTAACGAAACAGACTCCCTTTTTGAAGAATCGGTTATTCAGCAGCCATTCTATATCAGATTCGTTGCTCACGGCCTCGCCGTAGCGTTTCCCCATATAGGTCTTGCCGAGTCCGCACCCTGCGAAGAGATGGTTTATCTTGTCGTGACTCCACTCAATGTCGATGTCGCTCAGACTCTGCCCCTCTTTCAGTGTGTATTCCGCATCGGGCTTGTAGGTCTCTATGGCCATCGGCTTGAATTCCCTTAT